>CALMAR010000450.1 GCA_937859855.1 uncultured Kineosporia sp. | reverse complement strand
CACGCTGCGGGTCCACCGTGTCGAAGCGCGTCACGTCGTACCCGTGCGTCGACCCTTGCGCGGACGGGAGCAGCGGCGAGACGTAGGCCGCCGTGAGCCCGAGCGCGGCCAGGTAGTCGCAGGCATCGGCGGCGGCGTACAGGTCGACCCACCCGGCGCCCAGGCTGCGACGAACCCAGTCCAGGGTCAGGCCGCCGTTGAGCACGGCCGCCATCCGGTACCAGCCGGTCGCGGTGGCAGCCCGGTACAGGTGGGTGACCGGCGCCGCGGGCAGTTCCGACGGGAGCACAGCTGCGGGCCGCACCAGCTGGGCACCGGTTCCCACGGTCAGTTGCACGGTGTCGGGGTCGGTCAGTCCCGACCCGAGAGCGGCGGCCGCAGTGTCGGCCGCGCCCGCCGCGACGAGAGTGCCGGCTGGAAGCCCCAGCAGGGCTGCGGCGTCGTGGCTGAGGCGCCCGGCGGGAGTGGCGGATGACGGCAGGACCGGCGGCAAGATGCCGGGGTCGATCCCCAGCCCGTCGAGCACGGCAGGGTCCCACCCCGCGCCGTCGCCGTCGCACAGCAGGGTCGCGGAGGCGTCGCTGGGCTCGGTCCAGAACTGCCCGGTCAACCGGGCTCGCAGCCAGTCCTTCGGTTGCAGCGCCCATCGGGAACGTCTCACCACGTCGGGCTCGTTCTCGCCCAGCCAGGCGAGCATGGGGCCGGCCATCCCAGGACTGAGCGGGTTGCCCAGCCTTCTCCTGACCGCATCGGGCAGGTCGCGGTAGTGCTGCAGTTGCGGTACGGCGCGGGCGTCGGACCACAGCATCGCCGGTCGCGTCGGCGACGACCAAGCCGTGCATCTGCCCGGAGAATCCGATCGCGACCGGCTCGGCGCCGGCACGCAGGTGGCTGCGGACCAGTTCGCGGACGGCGGCGCCGGTTGCCGCCAGCCACTGCTGCGGGTCGGCTTCGGACCATCCCGGGTGAGGGCCGGACACCCGGTAGGCGCCGCTGGACTGAGCCAGGAGGTGCCCGTCGGCCGTGGCCAGGACGACCTTGACCGAACTGGTGCCCAGATCGATGCCCAGAAGGGTAGCCGTCGCAGCCATGCCGGCACCTCCTCGTATCGCGGACCCGGGGTTGAGAGTTCCGCCGCCGGGGCAGCCGGGTCCGGTGGCCCGGCCGTCGTCAGACGGTGATGACGATCTTGTGGACGCTGGGGTCATTCTGCAGCGGGGACAGCGCGTTGTCGTGGCGGTCTCCTCCGCCCGGCGTCCGGGCGGACGTCCTGCGCCGTCTTGAGAGTGATCACAACTCGGGGGCGCAGAGGTCCAGGTGGTGGACCACGGGCCGGGGATGCGCGCGAGGTCGACCGCGAGCACATCTTCGCCGTTCCAGCGGCTCGCAGACCGCGACAACAGACCGGACTGGTCGCCGCAGCGACGGGCCAGGAGTCGTTGGCCACCGCCGAGCGCGATCACCCGATCTCGTCGTCCTGGACCTCGGGCCGCCCGATCTGGACGGGGATCCCCTCGTGCGTAAGCTGCGCAGATGGGTGCGATGCCGATCGTGATCCTCTTCGGCCGGCTGGCCAGTGCCGAGCCGCAGGCTCCCGTGCGGATCGAGGTCATCGCCCTCACCTGCAGCCGGCCCCGGTGCCTGGCCAACCGTGAGGTCCTGCTCCCCCCGCATGCCGGCCTTGACCGCAACCTGGACGCCGGCCCATGTCCGCACGCTGACCGCTACCAGTTCGAGGAGATCCACCATGACGACCTGGCTGATCACCGGCTGTTCGACCGGACTCGGCCGGGCGTTCGCCCAGGCCGTGCTCGAGCGCAACCACAACGCCGTGGTCACCGCGCGGGATGTCTCGAGAGTGGAGGACCTCGCAGGCGCCTTCCCTGACAGCTCGTTGGCCCTCGCCCTGGACGTGACGGATCAGGACCAGGTGAGCGCCGCGGTGGCGGCCGCTCAGGATCGCTTCGGCGGCATCGACGTCCTTGTGAACAACGCCGGCTACGGGTATCGCGCGGCCGTGGAGGAGGGTGAGGACGACGCTGTTCGGCGGCTCTTCGAGACCCATGTGTTCGGCAGCATCCGAACCATCAATGCCGTGCTGCCCCGGATGCGGGCGCGACGATCCGGCACCATCGTCAACCTTTCCTCCATCGGCGCCCGGATCTGTCCTGAGGGGTCGGGCTATTACGCAGCGGCCAAGGCAGCGATCGAGGCGTTGACCCTGTCGCTGCGCAAAGAGGTCGCACCGCTCGGCATCACCGCCATGGTCGTGGAGCCGGGCGCGTTCCGCACCGACTTCGCCGGACGATCGCTGACCCAGGCCGCCGAGCCCATCGCCGACTACGCGGACACGGCTGGGAAACGACGCAAGGAACACGACACCGCCGACGGGAACCAACCCGGGGATCCCGGCAAGGCCGCGGCCGCGCTCGTCGATGTCGTCGAGTCCGGACGCGCGCCGTACATGCTGCTGCTCGGCAACGACGCCTCCGACGCCTTCCGAGCCTCACTCGGCGCCCTGCGGGACGAGGTCGACGCGTGGGAGACCACGAGCCGCAGTACCGATCTCGACCAATGACTCCGGACCAGATGGGCCTGCAGATGCTCCAAGCCGATCCCCGGTGGCGACCTGTACTGGCACGACATCGCCGCCGCGGTCGCCGTGCTGCACAGGGAGGCCGGCCGCAACCCGCACAGTCGTCACCGCCGCACCGCCGTCATCCACACTGAATCCAGTTCTGACCCACCGATTGCGGACTACCAGTGTCCTGCAGGGAGACCACCCGATGGAGTACACCCGACTCGGCAGCACCGGCCTGAAGATCAGCAGGCTGGCGCTGGGATGCATGAGCTACGGCGACCCCGCCACCGCACGAGCGCACGAATGGGCCCTGGCCGACGAGGAGGCGCAACCGTTCTTCCAGCAGGCGATCGAGCTGGGAATCACGTTCTGGGACACCGCGAACGTCTACCAGGCCGGCACCTCCGAAGAGGTCGTCGGGCGTGCCGTCAGGCGCTACTCCCGCCGGGAACACATCGTGCTGGCCACCAAGGTGCACGGCGCCATGCACGAGGGTCCCGGCGGATCGGGCCTGTCCCGCAAGGCAATCCTCGAGCAGATCGATGCTTCCCTCACACGGCTGGGCACCGATTACGTCGACCTCTACCAGATCCACCGCTTCGATCCGGCCACGCCGGTCGAAGAAACCATGGAAGCCCTCCATGACGTCGTCAAAGCCGGGAAGGTCCGCTACCTCGGCGCCTCGTCCATGTACGCCTGGCAGTTCGCGAAGATGCAACACGCCGCCGAGCGCGGCGGCTGGACAAGCTTCGTCTCCATGCAGAACCAGTACAACCTGTTACGACGCCAGGACGAGCGCGAACTGATGGCCATGTGCGCAGACACCGGCGTCGGGCTCGTGCCCTACTCCCCACAAGGCAAAGGCCGGCTCACCCGGCCCTGGGGTGAACAATCCACCCGCTCCAGCGTCGACCACATCGTCCAGGCCTTCGACTCCCCCCTCGACGAACCGGTCGTGGCTGCCGTGCAGAAGGTCGCCAAGACCCGAGGCGTCACCATGGCCCAGATCGCGCTGGCCTGGGTGCTGCACAACTCCGCCGTCTCGGCCCCCATCGTCGGCGCGACCAAGCTTCATCACCTCCCCGAAGCCGTCGCCGCCCTTGACCTGGAACTGACTGAGGACGAGATCACCACATTGGAAGAGCCCTACACCGAGCACGGCCCCTCCTGGTACTGAGCCGGTCTGGGCCGGAGAGGCGCGGCTGGTGCGGTCGTCGATCACCAGGGAGTTGTCCGGGTAGGTCGTGTAGTCGCAGGTCGCGACGGCGGCGACGTCGGTGTCCGGGTAATCGGTCACCGTGACGACGTCGCTGTAGCCGGCCGGGACCTGGAGGTTGGCGTCGATGTCTTCGCCGTCGTCGCCCGCCGCCACGACCGGGGTGATGCCGGCCGCGGGTCCACGTTGCGCCCGCGCAAGCTGACGCCAGCATCGGCGCAGGCAGACCACTCCCCACACGGTCGGAGTCCGCGTGGGGTCGGTTCGAACCTGCGACCGACGGATTATGAGAACCCCGGACCCCCGCCGCCTATGCCATCTACCAGCGCCTATGCCGACAGGGCCACCCCCAGCAGCCGCCCCTGACACCGCCGACCGCCGGTAGTTCGCACCCAGTTTGATGCCACCCACCGTTCTTTACAGTCCCGCGGGTCCAGCACTCAAGCGGCTGGGTGTTTAGGTGTGATGATTCGCCCCCGGATGGCATCAGTTCTCAGGGATGGGCCGGCCGAAACTCTCCAGGGTGATGTCGGCCGGGTCGGGGCCGCCGCGCCGTCCGGTGTCAAGGCCGTCGATGGACAACAGTTCCTCGTCGCTCAGCTGGAAACCGTCGACGTCGATGTTCTCTGCGATGCGTTCCGGCTTGGTCGATTTCGGGATGACGGAGCGGCCCCGCTGGAGGTGCCAGCGCAGCATGATCTGAGCGGGGCTCCTGTCGTGCGCTGCCGCGATGGACTGGATGATGGGGTCCTGCAGGGTGCTGCCATGGCTGCCGTCGCGGTAGTGGGTTATCCCACCAATCGGTGACCAGGCCTGGGTGAGGATGCCGTGCTCGGTGTTGAAGCTCTCAACCTCGCGTTGCTGGAAGTAGGGATGGGCCTCGATCTGGTTGACGGCCGGCACGATGGCGGCCTTCGCCAGAAGCGCGTCGAGGTGTTCGACCATGAAGTTGCTGACCCCGATGGCGCGGACCCTTCCCTGATCCAGCAGGGTTTCCAACGCGCGGTAGGCCTCCACGGTCTTGTCGAAGTCCGAGGGCAGGGCCTGGTGCAGGATGAGCAGGTCGATCTGGTCGACACCGAGCTTGCGCGCACTCTTCTCGAACCCATGCAGGGTCTCGTCGTAGCCGTAGTCGCTGATCCAGATCTTCGTTTCGACGATCACGTCGGTCCGGTCGAGACCCGAGTCTTGGATGGCCTGCCCGACCTGGCGTTCGTTGCCGTAGGCGGCGGCGGTGTCGACGAGCCGGTACCCGTCACGGAGGGCCGTGGAGACGGCGGTGCTGGTTTCCTCCGGTGGCGTCTGGAACACACCAAGTCCCAGGGCCGGGATGGTGACACCGTTGTTCAGGGTGATCTGCTGCTGTGACGTCATTGCGTACCTTTCACTTCTGTGAGCTTGCGGACGCGAGTGTCAGGGGCGGATGAGCACTTTCAGGGCGTCTCGGTGGGCCATGGCGCGGTAGCCGTCGGGCACCTCGTCGAGGCTTGCCGTGCGGTCGAAGACCCGGCCGGGTTGGAGGCTGCTGTCCAGCACGTCGGGCAGCAGGTCCTCGATGTAGGAGCGGGCGGGGTCGACGCCGCCGGTCAGGGTGATGTTCCGCATGATCATGTCGCTGCTGATCGCGCCGATCGGGCCGTCGCTGTAGGTGGGGACCCCGACCCGGCTGATGGTGCCGCCGTCGCGTACGACGCCGAGGGAGGTCTGCAGGGTCTGCATGCTGCCGACGCATTCCAGCACGGTGTGGGCGCCGCGTCCGCCGGTGAGTTAGCGGACCGCGGCGACGCCGTCGGTGGCGCCGAACTCTGCGCCAAGGTCGGTGCGTTCGGGTCGGCCGCCCATCAGGATGATCTGCTCGGCGCCGAGCCGTCGTGCCGCGAGGACGGCGCACAGCCCGACCGCGCCGTCGCCGATAACGGTGACGATGGTGCGGGCTGAGACGCCGGCGGTGACCGCGGCGTGGTGGCCGGTGCAGAACACGTCGGTCAGCGTGAGCAGGGACGGCAGGAGTGCCAAGTCCGGCTCGTCCCGGTGAATCGGCAGTTTCACCAGGGTTCCGGCGGCCTGCGGTACGCGCACCGCCTCGCCTTGGCCGCCGTCGACACCGTCGAGGCCGTATCGGCCGCCGTTCGGGCAGGACGTCTGGAGTCCGTCGCGGCAGAACTCGCAGGTGTTGTCGGCGTAGGTGAACGGGGACAGCACGAGTTCGCCACGTGCCAGCCCGGTCACATCGGCGCCGGTGTCTTCGACGACACCGATGAACTCATGGCCCATCGGCCGGCCGACATCGGTGGATGGCATGGACGCGTAAGGGTGCAGGTCGCTGCCGCAGATGCCGGCGACGACGACGCGCACAACCGCGTCGGTGGGTTCCCTCAGTGTCGGGTCGGGCCGCTCTTCGACGCGGACGTCGCCGGCTCCGTACATCATGGTGGCACGCATGAAAGTCCCTCCTACGAAGATCAGTTCGGGCTGTTGGCGGGGACAGCCTCGTCAGTCACCGGCCACGCGGGAGCTGCTTTCTGCTGTCGGTGTGGCCGCGAGGCTGCCGAGGAGGCGGACGCGTTCCTCGCTGGGCGAGCCGGGCTGGGTGGTGTAGCCGAACATCGTCCAGCCAGGGCTGTCGGGCAGTTCCATCGCTTCGTAGATGAACTCCAGGTCCCCGACGTCCGGGTGATGGATCCGCTTGATCCCGGTGCGGTGGAACCGGACGTTATGGGCCGACCAGCGACGACGGAAATCATCGCTGCGGGTGACCAGTTCACCAATCAGCCCCGTCAGATCGGTATCCAGTGGACTGCGCCCGGCGTAGGTGCGCAGGGTCGCGACGATGTCGTCGGCGCCCTGCTCCCAGTCGGGGTAGAAGTTACGGGCCGCAGGGTTCAGAAACACGAAGCGGGCGTTGTTGGCCTGGTTCGACGCGTCATCCAGCAGCGGTGACAGCAGGGCACGCCCGAGCGGGTTGGCCGCGATGAAATCCATCCGCTGATTCCGCACCCAGGTCGGCGTACCGGTGATCGCGTCCAAGAACCGTTGCAAGCTGGCCCGCACTACCGGTTCCGGCGCCCGGCGCCGGCGGCGGATGCTGCCCGGTTGAGCGCTACGGGCCAGGTCGTACAGGTGCTGGGTCTCGGCCTCGTCCAGGCGTAGGGCCCGGGCCAACGCGTCCAGGACCTCCTCGGACACCCCGCCCAGCTGGCCGCGTTCCATCCGGGCGTAGTAGTCGATGCTGACCCCGGTCAGAGAGGCCACCTCTTCCCGGCGCAACCCGGGAACCCGACGGTGGCCGCCCCCGATGATCCCTGCCTTCTGCGGGGTGATCCGGGCGCGGCGGCTTCGCAGGAAATCCCGCACCTGCGCCTGGTTCCCTGTCGGGTTACCGTCCGGGTTGGCGGGTTGCTGGCTGGTCACGCGGTTCACGCTAGGCCAGGCCGCGCCCGTCAGGGAGGCACTGCCAGTACACGGAACAGCCGTTACTCCCCCGCCTTCCGGAGACGCGGTGAACTGGGTGGCGTGACCTCCACGACGGCGTCCTCGCCGGCACCGGAACCGACCCTGACCGCAGCTGCGGCAGCCGTACCGGCTATGCCGGGCGGGTTCGTCGCGCCGGCCGCATCGGCGCGCTGCTGCTGCTCGGCGCCCGCGCCGGGGACCTGCTCGGCCGCCGGCGGGTCTTCCTGGTCGGATTGACGCTGTTCGGTGTGGCGTCCCTGCTGGTCGGACCGCGCAGAACGGTTCCTGGATCATCACCGCCCGCGGACTCCAAGGCGTCGGCGCGGCGATCCTGGCGCCCTGCTCGCTGGTGAGATTGCCGAGCACCGGTCGGACGTGCCGGTTGATGTAGCCGAGGTACGTGCGCTAGGTGGAGTCCTCGACGTCCAGCACCTCGACGTACTTGTCGAGCAGCTGGTTCACGGTCGCGCGCGTCTTGGGGTTGCGCTGCTCGTCCACCCTGGTTCAACAGGCGCGTGCGCACCTTCTCGGCCTCTGCCCAAGCACGCGGGCCCGGCGCGATCGTCTCGCCGAGGTAGTGCCGCTTGCCGGTCAGCGGGTCGTACTCCGTGTAGACGCGCACGCGAAGGGCTCCGTTGGGGCGCGCCTGGATCGTGCCCCGGTTCAGGTGCGTCGCCGACCGGATCGCCATGGCTAGCACTGCAGCAAGCGACTCGCACCCATTTCGATGCCAGAACCAGCAGTAACTGATCATTACCGACGCTGCGCCGTAGTTCAGAAGGGGTGGGGCAGGCGGGGTTCGAACCCGCGACCGACGGATTATGAGTCCGCTGCTCTAACCTGTTGAGCTACTGCCCCGGATCCGGCCGATGGCGAGAGCCACGACGGCCGGAGCGGCCAGGCCGCCAGGTGAGACCCTATCGATCAGGAGCTCCCTCCGGGCACGGCCGCCCGTGCCGCGGGGCGCCACCTCCTCACGGCAGGCTGCGATGCGGCGACGTCTCGCCCCGGGCCGAGCGTGCCAGGTTGGACACGTCCTCGTCGCCGAAACCGGCTGCCACGAGACGCTCCTCGAGCGCCGCGACGAGCTCGGCCACCGGCAGGGACAGGCCCAGGTCCGATGCCTCGCGCAAGCCGATCGTGACGTCCTTCAGATGCAGCGACGTCCGGAAACCCAGGGGGTACGCGCCGAGCACCATGTTCTCGCCGCGGTTGCGCAGCACCCATGAATCCGCAGCCCCGGCCGCCAGCGCCGTCATCAGCGTGTCCATCGGCAACCCTGCCCGCAGCCCGTACACCAGACCCTCAGCCACTCCGGCGTACACCCCGGCCAGCATCAGCTGGTTCGCCGCCTTGCCCGCCTGCCCGGACCCGGCCGGGCCGAGGTGCGTGATCAGTTTGCCGAACGCCCGCAGCACCGGCAGAGCCTTCTCCACCGCCGCATCCGACCCGCCGACGAAGACGGTCAACGCGCCCCGTTGCGCCCCCTCGGACCCGCCCGACACCGGCGCGTCCACGAACAGCCGGCCCCGGCCCGCCAGATGCTCCGAGAGTTCTCGGGCCAGCGTCGGTGACACCGTCGAGCAGTCGACCAGAACGCTTCCGGCGCCCAGCCGGGACGCGATGCCGTCCGGGCCGAGGACGACGTCACGCAGGTCAGGTTCGTCCGACACGCAGGTCAGGACGACGTCGGCGCCCTCCGCCGCCACAGCCGGGGACGCCGCGCGGCTGGCTCCGAACGCCTCCAGCGGTTCCTCGCGCGAGCGCGTCCGGTTCCAGACGGTGACGCGATGCCCGGCCTCGATCAGGTGCCGGGCCATCGGCGCGCCCATCGTCCCCAACCCGATCACGCCGACGTCGAGCGGTTCAACCATGCCGCGAGGTTGCCACATCGCTCACGCCGAGAACGCGGCCCCCTCGTTCGACGGCGAGGAGGACGGCGAGGAGGACGGCGAGGTCGAGGGCGGTGCGGGCAGCCTGCCGCCGGGTCCGCCCGGCCGCCCGAACCGTCCGGGCCCGAAGGGGCGCCCGTTCTGGTGGACGTGATCCGGTCGGCCTGGTCCTGGCTGAGCTTGCCGTCCTTGACCGCCTGGGCTATGCGCTGCTTGGCCGCGTCGACGATCGCCTTCACCACGTCGTCCACGTTCTTGCCCTGCTTCTTCGCCAGGTCGGCCAGCGTGCCGCCGCCACGCAGGGCGGTGCGGAGGTCGTTCGCGCTCATGCCCAGCACCTTCGCCACGGCGTCCAGCGCCTCCGGTCCCTCGACGCCGAGCAGCCCAGGCCCGCGGCCGAACCCGCCCGGTCGGCCGCCCCAGGCCGGGCTCTCGGCGCGCTTCTTGGCCACCTTGTCGGCCTGATCAGCGGTGATCGTCTTGTCGTCGACCAGCGCCTGCAACTGCTGACGAATCTTGGCCGCACGGTCCCCGGCGACGTTCGGCGAGGCCGATGGTGAGGCCGATGGCGAGGCTGATGGCGAGGCTGATGGTGAGGCCGTGATCGTCGGAGACGGGCCTTCGGCCAGGGCAGGTATCGCGACGGCGCCCCCGACTCCGAGCAGGCCCAGGCTGCCGACAACGGCTGCGGCGGTGAGGCGCTTGCGCATGACGCTCCTCTCGATGGCAGGCCCCCCCTGCGAGGCCGCATGAGCAGACGCTCGGCCACAAGGCTGTGCCAGACATCGGCCCTGGCTGGCAAAGTCCTGTGAGTTCCACCCGGCGCGGGCTCACGCCTGACAGCCCTCAACCTTTGGTACCCTCAACGCCGCGTCCCGTCCAGACGGGGCCGGTCCCCCGTAGCTCAATTGGCAGAGCATGCGACTGTTAATCGCAGGGTTGTTGGTTCAAGTCCAACCGGGGGAGCATTACCGCAGCTCAGCCGCTTGAGAACACTCTGAATCAAGATCATTAGCATGGGTTACGCATGCTTTCGGCGTTGTTGCCGTCGGTTGCTGCCACCTGATCGACCGCTTCCAGCACCTGCCGAGCGCCCGTCCTAGCTGTACGCCGACCGAAGTAGTGATCTTGGCTCATGGTCACCTTGGCGTGGCCCAACTGGTCCGCGGCCGCCCTCGCGCTCAAGCCGGCCCGGTCCATAAGTGTCGCGACGGTCCGCCGGAAAGTGTGCGACCTGATGCGTAGCCGATTCGACCGAGAACGTCCCGCAGGTCTGCCTGAGTGTTGTTCGGGTCGCGCAGGAGCCCGGACGGTGAGGTGAATACCGCACCCATGGATTGGCCGGCATGTCCCGCTGCCGGCGCTGAAGCATGGCCACGGCCCAGCTCGGCAGCTCGACCACGCGCCACCCAGTCCGAGACTTCGGTTTGAGCTTGATCGTCAAGCCGTGTCCCTTGATGCGGATCATGGTCCCTCGAATCTCCACCGTCCCCGCCTGAAGATCCAACGCAGGCCGAGTGATAGCCGAGGTCTCGCCGATGCGCTGCCCGGAGGTCGACCCTGGACACAGTGACCTCTCGAAGCCGGAGCTGACCGAGCGCCGGCAGGATCTGATTGTCGAGCCGATCGCGGTAGAGCCGTGCCGTGTTGGGCGACTTCTCCCCCGCCTGGACGGCGATATCGAGTCATCGAACCAGGCCGCAGCCAGAGCTGAGACGGTCGTTGTGGGAGTGATCTCCGCTGCGGAATCGACTCGGCCCCTATCGCGGCAGGCTTCTCGCAAGCGATTGCGCGCCTGAGCTTCAGACTTGCCGACCCGGCCCACTTGGCGCCGGATCGACGCGTGTGAGACTTGTTCAATGGAGCAGCGTGGGGTTGTTCAGTGGTTTGCGCAGACGATCGACTGCGACGACCCCGAAGCTATGGCGCAGTTCTACGTTGGCGCCCTGGGCGGGCATGTGACAAACCGCCAACCCGGCGTCACCTCGGTTGATGCCGGTGGGATCGCACTGAACTTCCGCATCGTGTCCGACTATCGACGGCCGAGCTGGCCGTCGTCCGAGGTACCGGTGCAGTCGCACTTCGAGCTGGTCGTCGAAGACATCGACACGGCGCGGAGCTCTCTGATGCAACTCGGCGCGTCAGTCGCCGTCCAGCCCGAGCCACCCGATCCGCACCTAACGGTCATGCTGGACCCGGCGGGCCACCCTTTCTGCCTGATCGAAGCTGCAGCCGCAAGACGGTTCTGATCGAACGGTGGATCAAGGCTCGGACACAGGGCAAGATCCCTGCACACCTTTCCCACACCTTTCGGCGTCATCCCATGGGCAGCGGACGCCTGCTGAACGGCTGCGCTCCGGCTGCCTCTGCCTGCTGGCGGCGGTAGATCGGGCGGTCCCGTACGCGCCTCGCCGGCGGGGCCGCCCCTACTGAATCGGCCTCCCCGCGACGTCATCCCACCTGGCATCGCCTCGCACCTCTGCCCTCGCAGGTCGGGCCAGGGAGGGTTCAGGCCTTGTATCTGGTTGAGATAGATCTCGCCTCTGGTGCCGAAGCCCACTGCCCATCTCGTTGGGATGGCCAGGAATCATCCGCGCTCGTGCAGCCACGCCGCGTATGAGAGGCCGACAACAAGACCCTCAGGCGACAGCAGGCGGGCTACCGTCTGGCCCCACGGTTCGGTCCGGGCATCGTGCAACACGGTGTGGCCTGCCGAGCGCAGTTCCTCGATGCCGGCCTGCACAGCATCGCCGTCGGCGAGCTCGAACTCGACGCTGGCCTGCGGCTGCGGTGTGTCGGCGGGCCAATCTGGATGCCCGAAACAGGCCTGAGCCGCCTGAGACAGCGGCCACACGCCGAAGTGCTTGCTGCCTTCGATCGCCTCGCTGTGGATGTACTCGTCTCCCTCGGCGTGCTGCAGCGGCAGGCCAAGAGCATCGACGTAGAGGGCGCGACTGGCGTTGAGGTCGCTGGTGATCACCGAAACACTCGCAATGAATTCTATCTTCACAGGTGCCTCCGTCTCAGCGCTGCGATGACGTCAGCAGACCATAGCGATATCTCCTGGTCCCGTCTCTCGCGGCGAGCTGCCCGGCGCCGAACACAGCGAAGTGATCTACGAGATCACTCAATGAGAGTGGATCAAACGCAACGGCTCACCGCAGCAGGCGCCCTGACCAGGCAAGATCAGCGCCGTGCTTCACCAGCCCAGGGCGCGCGCCTGGGGCTTAGGTCCAGTGCCGGCCGGGCTGAATCATCCCTCGGAGGCTGAGCGGCTCAGCTCTTCGCGGAGGCTTTGCTGCACGTAGGCCATGGCCTCCTGCGCTGCTGGATCGCCGAAGCGGGCCGCCATCTCATCCGGCGGCACGTCCTCTACCCGCTCGTGCAACCACCACAGGTGCCCCTGAGAATCACGAATTCGTGCGACACGCTCTCCGAAGGAGAGCAGGGTGGGCCGGGTGACCACCCGAGCCCCCGCATCCGACGCCCTCCGTGTGGCCGCCTCCACATCAGCAACGTAGACGCGCAGATGCGCCGGAGTAGCGGCCCACCCCGGCTTGGCATCGAACAACATGACGACACTGTCACCGATCTCGACCTCGACATGCCCTATATCGCCGTCGGCGTCGAGCATCCGAGATCCAGGAGTTTCGTAACCCTCAAGAGCTGAGACCAGGAAGCGGACCTCGGCGTCCGTGTCTTCACTGATCACCCACGCGTTGACCGTGGAGTATCGCTGGGGAACCTGGGCGTTGACTGTCATGCGGCGAGCTTGGCAGGGACCACTGACAACCACGAGGTGCGTTCATTCCACAGGGCTTGGGTCCGGTGACTGACATCCTGCGCTGGGTGCCAGCGCGATCAAACCCGATCGATGGCAACGGACCTTTCCCCATGCCGTCTTTCGTTCGTTCTGCCATCTGCCATAGCGGGTCGCCTCCGACTACCCGAATCGCGCGCTTGTCCGAAACGGAGAGGTGAACGGCTAGCTGCGGACGGCTTGAGGTCCGGCGCGCGGTTCAGCGGATCATGTCGAAGAACGCCGTGACCTCCCGGGCGAAGAGACTTGGCTGCTCCCAGGCTAGGAAGTGACCGCCAAGGTCAGGTTCGTTCCAGTACCGGATGTCGGTGAACCGCTGCTCGGCCTCACGTCTGGTAGGCCGCTGCAGCTCATAGGGACAGACGCTGGCGCCCGTGGCGACGTGGACCAGGTCTTGGTCTTGGAGCGGGCCTTCGAGCCAGCGCGAGACGTCGCTGAGGCTTTCCCAGTACAGGCGCGCAGCGGACGCGCCCGTGCGGGGCAGCCAGTAGTGCATCACGTTGTCGATCACGGAATCCCGCTGCAGACGGCTGCGCGGATCCAGCCAGGTGTCGGTCTTTTCGATGATCCACGCGGCCAACCCGGCGGGCGAGTCGCTGAGAGAGTATCCAATTGTCTGTGGACGGGTCCGCTGCTCGGTGGAGTAGCCGGCGTCATCCGGCCGCTGGTCCTGAGCTGCCCTGGGCGTACCCGGCAACGGTGGGGCCAGGGGTGGGAACAGGTGAATTCCGACGACATGCTGCCGATCCTGCTGCCCGAGGCTTGCGCTAACGCTGGTGCCCCAGTCGCTGCCTGCCGCGCCGTAGCGGTCGTAGCCGAGCTCTGCCATGAGCGCGGCCCAAGCCCGCGCGGTCCGATCGACACCCCAACCGGGAGTTGTCGGCTGATCACTCCAGCCGTATCCAGGCAGCGAGGGAACGACACAGGAGAAACCTGCTTCGCTTAACGGCACCAGTGCGTCCACGAATTCGATCACGGATTCGGGCCAGCCATGGGTGAGCAGGAGCGGGAATGCATCCCTCCGCGGCGAGCGCGCATGCAGGAAGGTGATCCCCAGTCCGTCGACAACCGTTCGGAACAAGCCCAGCTGCGTGAGTTGCTGCTCGCACCGATGCCAGTCGTACCCGTCAGCCCAGTACCTGCAGAACTCGCGCAACTCGGCCAGGGCCACCCCCTGCCCTGGATCCGTCTCCGGGCCGGGCCACCGAGTAGCCCGCAACCGGTTCCGCAGATCATCCAACTCCTTTGCGGACACCTCGGGCGCGAAGGACTCGATCACTCGCCCATCGTCGACGGTGGCCTTCGCCGTGTCCACGTCGAAGCCGATCGACACCGTCCACCTTGCCGGAGATCAGCCGGCGGGCCTGTCAACCGTCACCTGGCACGGAACTGTCAAACATCGCCCGGCACAGGACCGAGACGCCTCCTCAGGCGGGTCGGTTTGATGCGACGTACGGTCCACGGGCGTCGTCCAGCTTCGCGAGAGTGTCCTGGTCGAGCACCGGCGACGTGAGCGCCTCGGACAGCTGGTCGTCGCGCGAGACTCCGAGGACCGGCACGATGCCGTGACCACCCAGCCAACTCAGCACGACCTGGTTGACGGTCGCACCACTCTGCTGGGCGACGGCGGCCAGCGCATCCAGTTGCCGCCGCGTTCGATCATGATCGTATTGGCTGGGTACCGGCCGATCCAGTCGCGAGTAGGCGCCCGTCAGCAGCGCCGAGTAGGCGGTCACACGCACCGAGTTCGCCTCGGCAAACGCTAGGAGTTCGTCGTCCAGCGGCTCCTGGACGCCGAAGTCGGCGCCCAGGGCCGGGGTCAGAAAGCTGGCTCGCATCTGAGTGACCTGATAGGTAGCCAGGCCTTCTCGCCGGGATGTGGACAGCGCCTCGGCCAATCTGTCCTTCGTGTAGTTGCTGCATGCCACGGAACCGACCAGACCCTCGCGAACGAGCTCATCGAAGGCCCCAAGCGTCTCGGCGAGCGGAACCGAACGGTCGTCGATGTGCGCGTACAGCAGTCCCACCCGCTCGACACCCAGCCGTCGCAGACTGCCCTCAACCTGCTCGCGCACGGCGGGAGCGGACAGCCCGAGTCTGCGCCCGGAGCTGCCGGCATCGGGCGCAGGCCGAGCACCGACCTTCGTGGCGACGAGCAGGTCATCCGGTAACGCGCGCGACGCCAGCCACTCCCCCAGCAGCAGCTCGCTCTCGTCGCCTGTCGCCCCCTCCAGCCACGCCGCGTAGTTGTTCGCGGTGTCCAGCCAGCGCCCACCCGCATCCAGGTAGGCGTCCAACAGCCGGAAGGATTGCCGCCGATCCACCTTGGTCCCGAAGAACATGCAGCCCAAGCAAGATCCATACGTCTCTGTGCTCTCGGTCAACCGTCTCGCCTCCACAGCCCAACCAGTGCACAGGCAGCGTTGCACAGGTCACCGCCGCGGGTCGGGTGTACGCCGGCCGGATCCCGCTCACGGGAAGCGTCATGACCTGGAGAAAATGGCTTGCTGCTGCCGGCGTGCGCCCCCACCATGGGCTCGACACCCCGACCGCCCGGTGCTCCACGAGAGGAGATGCGACGTGCCAACCACTGCCTTCGGCCTGTCCGCAGACCGATCCCCTCTCACCTCACGGAGTACCTCCGGCGATGTCTCACAACTTCTCGCACGACCCGCAGCACCCGTCATTCCCTGACACCTTCATCAGCGACGCCAGGCGCCATGTCCCACCCGCTGAGGACCTCGGCGACATCGACGACCGGTTCGTCTTCGACTTCCAGAGCTACGACGACCTCGCGGATGGTCAGCGCTGGTCCACCTGGCTCAGCGTCGAGCCGCTCTCGCGCGGCCCCGAGCCGCGGCCGGACTGGGTGGTCACCTCCCAGGGTGCGGTCGACACCGAGCTCGGCATCCTCAAGACCGGCAAGGAAGCCGACGTCCACCTGCTGGAGAGAGCTGACCCTCACGACCGGGCCGGCGGCGTCGTCATGGCAGCCAAGCGCTACCGCTCCCCCGAGCACCGATCGTTCCATCGGGCCGCCTCCTACACCGAGGGACGCTCGATGAAGCGATCGCGCGACGAGCGCGCCCTCAACCGCAAGTCCACCTTCGGCCGGCTGGTTGCCGCGTCCGAGTGGGCGGTCTCGGAATGGGCGGCGCTGGTGCGCTTCTGGAACCTCGGACTGCCGGTCCCCTACCCCGTCCAGATCGACGAGACCGAGATCCTGATGGAGTGGATCTCGATGGTCGACGAAGACGGCAACCTGCGAACCGCACCCCGCTTGGCGCAGACCCGACCCTCGCTGAAGCTGCTGGGGTCGTACTTCGACCAGCTCACCGAGGCTCTGGCCACGATGGTGCAGAACGGCGTCGTCCACGGCGACCTCTCGGCGTACAACATCCTCGCCCAGGGTGACCGGCTCGTGGTGATCGACCTGCCGCAGATCGTGGACCTGGTCGGCAACCTCAACGGGATGGACTACCTGCAACGCGACTGCGCGAACGTCTGCGCCTGGTTCCGCGCTCGCGGGCTGGAGACGGCCGACGAGCACGCACTGTTCGCCGAGCTGATGGCCCACGCCTTCTAACGCTGCCCGGTGGGTTGCGCTGGTGAACGCAGCCGGGCGGTGCACCTACGGGATGCGGGCCGGATCCGACGTGCCGTTTCCCTGCCCGCGCGCCCCTCCTGAGGCTATAGAGCGACGGCCCACGAGCAGAGCAAGGCCACACCCCGGGCATTCCGAACAACCGCGCTCGGCGGCAACAGCCGACGCTCGAGGAACCGTCGCGATGCGAGTCCGTGGCCTGGAACCGCACCGCCATACTGCTCTAGTCGGGTTGAGCAGCCTTCATCAACTCGAGTAACTTGACTGTCGTATTCCAGCTTCGGATGGTCATTGATTTATAAAGCGGGCTGGCCATGATGGCCGACAGGCCGCTCCTGGTCCGCTGGGCGGACAACCGCTGCGAGTAGATGACCTCGGGGCCAGGCCAGACCGCATCAACGCCCGCGCGAGGTTTGAAGACCTTGACAGCTTCGCCGGGCGCGAGATCCATGAGAAAGATCGCATCCGAATGATAGGTGGCGGGCTGAGTGCCGAAACCCGGCGGCGCCTGGTCGATCACCTTCTGGAGCTGCTCGCGTGTCAGAATCAGGACTTTGACCAACTCGCTGTCGAGTTCGAAAGCCCGCGGCAGCACGTCCTCGATCAGCCCGACCATCTGGGCAGCGGACCGGTCCGCCTCGAACAATACGTTTCCGCTGGCAATGTACGTCCGCACGTTCGTGCATCCCAGCTCTTCCAGGCAGGCTTTCAGTTCCACCATCGACACCTTATTCTTGCCACCGACGTTTATCCCTCGCAGCAGCGCAAGATAAGATTTTGCCATGTCGCCATCCTAACTGGCCGACACGCCGGATAGATCAACGTCCGCTCGTGCGTGAAGTGAGCATGAGCGTGATGGCCGGGACTTCACGTACAGCGGTGGCACGGTGCGCGGCTTCGACGACTCGCCGGAACACCTGGCAGCTCCGGCCCAGACCTTGCGCGGCGGGCAGGCAGAGCCGGATCTGCTCCAGGCATACGTGTCCGGCGACCTGGCCGCACGTACCACGGCTCTGCGGACGGGTGGCTCGCGCGTCCCGCTGCTGGTCGAGTCGTGAGCGGCCGGGGGGTCAACCTCACCCTTTGGGGTGTTACGCCGCATCCGGCCGCCACGTGATCCTTTGGAGGTCGATCCCATCGGAGGCGAAGCATGGCCGAGCTGTCGCGACTGCCCGCCACGGTGATGGAGCTGTGGCAGTGGCAGTGGCGGGCCGCCTGCCGGGAGGCGGACGCCCGCCTGTTCTTCCATCCGGAGGGCGAGCGTGGACCCGCGCGCGCCAAGCGAGAGGCCGCCGCGCTGGCGGTCTGTGCCGGCTGCCCGGTGCTGGATGAGTGCCGTCGGCACGGCCTCGGCGTCCGGGAGACCTACGGGGTGTGGGGCGGCCTCACCGAGGAGGACCGCCAGCAGATCCTCCGCTCCGAGACGGCCGTCGCCTCGCCGGTGCGCCGCACGCGCACGCGGTGAGCGAACCGGCCAACTCCGACGACCGGTGCCTGGCGGCCACCGCATCCCGTACGACCATGCGCTCCGGTCCTGTCCTGTCGTGCCAGCCGGCGTCCACCTGGTCCTCCCGGTGACGGCGGGCCCGCAGCGCTCCCCGGTCGCGGTTCGCAGTCGCCGGCAGATCGCGCCTCGATAACGTCTTGGCCAACGTCTGGTGGCTTTGCTGTGCATCGGCTCGACGAAGCGTGACCCTGGAAGCCGTCGGTTCCCGCTCCTGACCCGATGAGGTCGGGCGAGCCAGCAGCGGGAACTGGCCTCCAAGTTCGCGCGGTGGCGGCTTCCCGCGTAGAAC
>CALMAR010000449.1 GCA_937859855.1 uncultured Kineosporia sp. | reverse complement strand
GCCGGGATGACCTCGAGCGGCTGGCTGGCGCTCATCCAGCGCAGGCGCATCTCCGCCCGGCCGCTGTTCTCGTAGTACTCGACCTTGATCTCGTGCGCGCGGCCCGCCTTGAGGTCGACCAGACCGGCGTCGGTGGCGACGCCGTGGTCGCGGCGCAGGACCCGCGGCAGCGCCAGGTCGCCGCCGGATACCTGATCGGCGACGCTCGCCGGGCCGCCGCCTGGATGGGTCAGGCCACGGCCCTGCCCGGAGCCGAACCCATTCCGGGCATCCGCCCCTAAGATCTGAGCGGCGTCAGAGCGCGGTCAGCGCTGCTGTGTCGGCGTCCGTCCAATCCGGCGGATGCAACATGGCGATCCAGGCGGCCGGGACCTCAGGCCCGTAGTGGTGACCGTGCCCGGCCGGCGGATCCAGGGCGAAGACCAGGTCGCAGCTGATCTGCCAGAACGTCACCACTGGATACCAGTGCACCTGCGGCAACACGTCGGCACCGCGCTTCTCGTGGAGCCAGTCGGGCTCGCTGAACAACAGAGTCGGCGACCACCAGACGATCGGGTCGGAGGGGTGCTGCAGATAGACCAGCGCCGCTCCTTGAGCGCCACCGAGGTCACCGGCGGCGGCGGCGAAGCGGTAATCGCGGCCATCGCCGAAACGGGGCAGCCGCTCGGGCGAGCCCCGGTCACGGCTGTCGGTCATCTCCCGCCACAACCGGGTGGAGTTGGGCGGCCCGGCGAACAGGGCTCCGTCGGTGCGCAGGTTCAGGTCGGCCGGGCCGCTGAACGCCGCCCCGCCGCCGTAGGCCCCGAGGCTTTCCCCGAACACGGCTAGCCGGGGCCGGTGGCCGGCCGGCAGGGTGGCCCAGTAGCCGTACACGGTGTTGAACAGTTCTCGCCCGGCCAGCTGCGCTCGCGGCCGATCGGTCAGGAACGAGATCCAGCTGGGCAGATAGGAGTACTGCATGGCCGCGATCGCGGTGTCACCGCCGTAGATGTACTCCAGTGGATCGACCTGCCCGGGATCGACCCAGCCGCGCCCGGTAGTGGTCGCCACCGCCAGCACCGACCGGCTGAAAGCACCGGTGCGCTTGAGCTCCGACAGTACGAGCTCGGCCTGGGCGCGCAGGCCCGGGGCCGACTTGGTGCCGGCGTAGACCCGGATCGGCTCCATCGCCGGCCGCCCGGTCAGGTTCTGGATCTGCGCCGGAGTGGGACCTTGGACGACGAAGTCGCGGCCGTACTGCCCAAGCGTGCTGAAGCGCACCGGTGAGGCCGGGCTGCCCGAGCGCTGCGCCGCCGCCGGCGCCGTCCGGGCGCCCCGGTCCGGTCGGAGGCGGAGAAGATGTGATCCGACACGTGCACGAAGCCCCGGTAGATCACGCCGCTGAGGAGGCCGGCCAGCAGCGCGGCCACCGTGAGCACGGCCAGCGACCGGGCCAGCGCCCGCGGCAGCACCCGGCCCAGCCACCGGACGATGAGCCGGTACAGGTCACCGATCGCGCGGCCGATTCCGATCAGCAGCACGACCACCCCCGCGGCCAGCGCGAACACGGCGAGGTAGGGAACCCGGCCCCCGCGCGGCATCCCGACCGCGGCCCTGATCTCCTGCTGCCAGCCGGAACTCAGCCACAACATCACCGGCAGGGTGAGCAGCACCACCAGCCAGATCGCGATCCAGGCGCGGCGCCGGAACCGTTCACCCGGCTCAGGCACCCCGATCCAGGCGGCCAGGGCGGTCAGCAGCACCCCGGCGGCGTAGCCGATCGCGAAGGTGATGCCTGAGACCAGTCCCTGCAGCAGCCAGTCGCGCGGCAGCAACGACGGGGTCAGGGAGCAGAAGAAGAACAGCAGGCCGATCAGGATGCCCGCGTGGCTCAGCCGGGCAACGTAGCGCCGGAGATGATTCTTCAGCCAAGGAGCCAGCCTGCTCATCAGCGGGCCAGTTGCCAGGCCAGCACCCCGAACAGCACGCCGAGGGAGTTGGTCGCCCAGTGCATGCCCACGCTGGCCAGCAGGCTGCCGCTGCGGCGGCGCAACTCTCCCGCCACCACGCCGCCGGCCGCGGTGAACGCCACCGTGCCGATGATCAGTACCACTCCGGCCGCCGGGCCGGCCCAGCCCAGCGCCTGGCTGACCCCCTGGTTGGCGCTGGCTTTCAAAGCCGGCAGTACATGCCATAGCCCGAACAGCACTGAGGTCGCCAGGAGCACGGCGGCGGCCGGGGCCTGCCGGGAGAGCATTCCCCACAGCACGGACCGGAAAGCTATCTCCTCCAGCAGCACCGTCCCGGCCGGGATCACCACAAAGGCGATCAGCAGCGCCCGGGACAGGCCAACGTGGTACCGCGAGTCCAGGAAGGCAGGCCTGGTCAGCGGGATCAGCACGCCCGCCACGTAGACGGCAGCGACCACCGCGATCGCACCGCAACCCCAGGCCAGGCCGGTGGCCAGCCGATCCCGGCCCAGTCCCAGCTGCACCCAGCTCAGACCGCTCAGCCGGGCCACCAGCAGCAGGAAAGCCGCTGTTACCGGTCCGAGCCACAGGCTGTTCAGGTGCAACCCATGCCCGGCCAGGTTGGCCGCCGCCATCAGTACCAGCACCACCGCGGTCCCGGCCACGCCGGGCCACCGGGCGGCGTCCCGGCCAATGCTCACTTCCGCCAATTTAGGTGATCAGTCCCGCCCGTTCCATTCGTCGACCACGGACAGCACGTCCAGCAGCTCACGGGCCACCGCGTCCGGTTCGGCCTCGATCTCGACCCGCTGGGCGGCCGGCAGGTCGCTGTGCGGAATCATGATCGCCCGCATCCCGGCCTGCTGCGCGCCGTAGACGTCCTCGTACAGCCGGTCCCCCACGTACACGCATTCCCGCGGGTCGCTATGCCCGACCGCCGCCATAGCGGCCTCGAACGCCGCCGGATGGGGCTTCACGTGGCTGATCTCGGAGGTGTAGACCGCCCCGTCGATCAGGTTCAGGACGCCGTCCCGGGCGAAGACGCGCTCGTGATAGTCGCGGGACCAGAGCGTGTTGGACAGCACGCCGACCCGTAATCCCCGGTCCCGCAGGGCCGAGAAGAGGTGCGGCACCTGCGGATCGATGTAGGTGTGCGGTTCCCAGAACTCCTCGTAGGCGGCCTGCGCACCCGGATAGCCGGGGTGTTGATCACTGACCCCCGCAGCGGTCAGGATCTCGGTCAGCCGGGCGCTGGTGCCGTCCACGGCGAGCCGTCCCCAGGCCTCGCGCTCGGCCAGCACCATGGTGGTGGCCAGTTCAGCGCCGGCGTCTGGATAGTCGTCGCGATGATCGCGGGCATAGTGCTCGGCGAAGATCTGCCACTGCTTGACCAGATCGATCTCATGCCAGGGCGTGAGTGTGCCGCCCCAGTCGAAGATGACGGCTCGCACCGGTCCGCTGGGGTTGCTCATGCCGCCATGATCGTCAGCAGCGCGCGGGCATAGGCCGACTCGGCGTCCCCGTCCGCCTCCCGCAGCTCCTGCTTGCCGTCCGCTGAAGTGATCACCACGACGTAGCCCGGCTCCTGCGCCTCCAGCCGGACGAAGCGGGCTCCGAGCAGGTCACGCAGCTGCTGCTCCCGCGGCATCCAGACCACCTCGTCGCGCTGCACGCTGTCCAGCGCCCATTCGGTGATGCCGTTGAAACCGAGGATCTCGCCGGTCGGGGTGCTCTGCACCTCGACCACCATGTCGCTGATCACGAACACGTCGTCGTCCATGCCCTTGTCGGGGACGACGAACCGGTCGCCCCGGGCCGCGTCCCAGCGCAGGCCAGCGATCTTCAGCCGCCGGGCCAGATCAAGCGCAATCATGCGTCCAGTGTGCATGCCGGCGGTGTATTTGACTTCCCCCCGGCCCCCGCAGGGCACTGCGTCAGGCCTGGAGGAGGGCACTGACCCGCTTGACCGCATCCGCCAGCGGAACATCCTCGCTCTGGCCGGTGCGCCGGTCCTTCAGCTCGACCAAGCCGTTGGCCAGGCCCCGGCCCACCACCAGGATGGTGGGCACGCCGATCAGCTCGGCGTCCTTGAACTTCACCCCGGGCGACAGCTTCGGCCGGTCGTCGTAGAGCACGCGGGCTCCGGCCACTTCGAGCTCGGCCGCCAGCGTGTTCGCGGCGTCGAAAACCGCGGCGTCCTTGCCGGTGGCGACCACGTGGACGTCGGCCGGTGACACCTCCCGGGGCCAGCACAACCCCGCCTGGTCATAGGTGGCCTCGGCGATCGCGGCGACCGCCCGGGTGACCCCGATGCCGTACGAGCCCATCGTGACCGTCACCAGTTTGCCGTTCTGGTCCAGCACTTTCAGGTCCAGGGCCTCCGCGTACTTGCGGCCGAGCTGGAAGATATGCCCCATCTCCATGCCACGCTTCAGGGTGAGGGCCTCGCCACAGTTCGGGCACGCATCGCCGTCCCGGACGCCCGCGGCCTCGATCACGCCATCGCCCTCGAAGTCGCGCCCGGCGACCAGATCGAAGACGTGCCGGCCGGGCTGGTTGGCACCGGTGATCCAGGCCGTGCCCGGCGCCACCCGGGGATCGAGCAGGTATCGGATGCCCGAGCTCGAATCGGCCCCCAGCGCGGCCGGGCCGATGTAGCCCTTGACCAGCGCCGGGCGGGCGGCGAAGTCGGCGTCGGTGAACGGCTCCACCTCGGCCGGGGTGACCGCGGCCTCCAATCGCTTGAGGTCCACTTCGCGATCTCCAGGCAGGCCGATCACCAGCGGCTCCCGGATGCCGCCGGGGTGGACGAGCATCACCACCACGTTCTTCAGCGTGTCCGCAGCGGTCCAGGGCCGGTCCAGCCGGGGCAGTGCGTCGTTGGCCAACCCGACCAGGGTCTCGATCGTCGGTGTGTCCGGGGTGTTCTCGACGTGCGCGGCGTTCATGCCCTGCCAGCTCAACGGGGTTGGCGCGGGGGTTCGCACGGCCTCGGTGTTGGCCGCGTAGTCGCAGTTGGAGCACTGGACGAATTCGTCCTCACCGACCGGCGTGGGATGCAGGAACTCCTCGCTGCGGCTGCCGCCCATGGCGCCAGACACCGCCGAGACGATCACATAGTCCAGCCCGAGCCGGTCGAAGGTCCTGATGTAGGCGGCCCGGTGCCGGGCATAGGACGCTTCCAGCCCGGCGTCGTCGACGTCGAACGAGTAGGAGTCCTTCATCACGAATTCGCGGCCACGAAGCAGGCCGGCCCGGGGGCGCGCCTCATCCCGGTACTTGTTCTGGATCTGGTAGATCGACAGCGGCAGGTCCTTGTAGGACGAGTAGAGATCCTTCACCAGCAGGGTGAACATCTCCTCGTGCGTAGGGCCGAGCAGGTAGTCGTTGCCCCGCCGGTCCTTGAGCCGGAAGATGTTCGGGCCGTACTCGGTCCAGCGGCCGGTGGCCTCGTAGGGTTCGCGCGGCAGCAGGGCCGGGAAGTGCACCTCCTGGAAACCGGCTGCGTCCATCTCCTCCCGGACGATGTTCTCCACGTTCCGGTAGGTGCGATAGCCGATCGGCAGCCAGGAGTAGATGCCCGGCGCCGCCCGGCGGATGTATCCGGCCCGGACCAGCAGCTTGTGACTGGCCACCTCGGCATCGGCCGGGTCCTCGCGCAGAGTTCGCAGGAACAGCGTGGACATCCGCCAGAGCACGGTGATTCCTCCCGTTCAGCCGCCGTCCCCAAGCTGGACCGGCTCCCAAAACCGTATCGCGCGAGCAGCCTGGCGCAGACCGCCCCCATCGGCCGGTGCGGCGGGGAGGATCAATGGCCCACAACATCGCTTCCGGGCCTTGGAAACCCGGGTTGGTCCTCCCGGCCGGCTCATCTGTGGATAACTTCTGAGGCTCCGGCGCGGACGCGGCATTCTTGCCGATGTGGATCCGGCCCAAGCGCTGCGCTATCTCGGCGGGACCGCCCGCCGGGCAGAGCTGTTGCGCTACAGCAGTGCCCGGACCTTGAACCGCGCGGTGACCACCCAGGACGTTCTGCGGGTGGCGCGGGGGCGTTACGCCTTGCCCCAGTTGCCGGCGGCCTCGCAGCTGGCTCAAGCCATGGCAGGCGTGGTGTCACACGCCAGCGCTGCTCAGCACTGGCGGATGGAGGCGGTGGTGGAACCGGACCGCATTCACATCACGGTGCCAACGCGAGCGCATCGCCTCACTCGTCGCCCGGTGACCCTGCACTACGCCGATACCGATGCGGATCGGGTGACCAGTCCCTTGCGCACGGTGCTCGACTGTGCCCGCACCATGCCGTTCCGGGAAGGCCTGGCCATCGCCGACTCGGCCCTGCGCCGCCAGCTGATCACCGCCGAGGATCTGCACTGGGCCGCCGCGGATCTGCGCGGACCGGGCAGCAGGACGGCCCGTCAGGTTTGTGCCGCGGCCGACCGGCGAGCCGCCAATCCATTCGAAAGCGCCCTGCGGGCGGCCGCTTTGACGGCGGGGTGGGGCAACTTCGTGCCTCAGCTCCAGGTAGGCGCCTTCTACGTCGACCTCGGTGACCCGACCCGCCGGATCGCCGCCGAGGCGGACAGCTTCGCCTTCCACGGCAGCCGTGCGGCTCTGGACCGCGACTGCCGGCGATACGACGAACTGATGGCGCGTGGCTGGCTGGTGCTGCGGTTCTCCTGGGAGCAGGTGATGTTCGAGGAGCCCTGGGTTCAGCAGATCATCAGCGACTGCTGCACTCTGAGACCGCTCGGGCGGGGAGGATCAATGTCCGGGAAAGCGGTCCGGAAGCCGGAAACGGCCGCTTGATCCTCCCGGCTGGCCCGTTCAGCGGCTCAGCCGAACGAAAGAGGGCTTTTCGGGCGTGATCGGTGCCAGCGCTCAGAACAGGATGGTGGCGTAGGTGCCGACGGTCTGGAATCCGACCCGTTCGTAGGCGCGGACGGCGCGGGTGTTGTACCCGTTGACGTAGAGCGACACGATCGGCGCGATCTCCCGGCGCACGATGCCGACGATCGCCGCCATCGCCGGCGCGGCCAGTCCCCGCCCCCGGTAGCGGGGGTTAACCCATACTCCCTGCACCTGCACCGCCTGCGGAATCACCGATCCCAGCTCGGCTTTGAAGACGACCTGGGCGCCGGCCGGCGATTCATCGATGCGGACGAACGAGCGGCCCGAGGCCACCAGCGCGCCGACCTGCGACCGGTAGACCGCTCCCCCGTCGGCCGCCACCGGCGAGTAACCGACCTCCTCGGTGAACATGGCGATGCAGGCCGGCACCAGCAGGTCCAGCTCGTCGGTCCGCGAACGCCGGACCTGCGGATCGGGCTGGATCGGTGAATCCGACGACATCGCCATCAGGGGCTGGTTGGGCCGGGTGTCGCGGGCCGGTCCCCACGATGCCTGCAGCTGGTGCCACATCCCGAGCACCGCGCTGGCTGGCCCGACGATGGACGAACACTGCCGGCCGTTGCGCCGGGCCCGGTAGGCGAACGCCTCCACCGCCTGCTCGGTGGCCTGAACCGGCACCAGGTTCGCGCCCGACCAGCAGGCCGACCGCAACCGTCCGCCGTCGTACCAGCCCCACACTTCCCCGCTGTGGCGGCGCGGGTCCGCCCGCAGCGCGTTCAGCCGGGCGGCGACGAACAGATTCGCCACCGGATCAGTGGCACACAGCGCCAGCGCCTCGTCCACATCATCGCGGACCAGGACCCTGACGGCGGATCGCAGCACGGGTCAATCCTGACTTACGGACGACCGCTAGCGCACGCTCACGTGCGGCCGGCCGGGCTCGGCGCCGAAGTCACCCATCTGTTCAGCCAGGTGCATCGCCTCGTCGATCAGCGTCTCCACGATCTGGGCCTCGGGCACAGTCTTGACCACCTGTCCGCGCACGAAGATCTGCCCTTTGCCGTTGCCGGACGCCACACCCAGGTCCGCTTCCCGGGCCTCGCCAGGGCCGTTCACCACGCAGCCCATCACCGCCACTCGCAGCGGCACCTCCAGGCCTTCCAGGCCGGCCGTGACCTGCTCCGCGAGCGTGTAGACGTCCACCTGGGCCCGGCCGCAGGAGGGGCAGGACACGATCTCCAGCTTGCGCGGGCGCAGATTCAGCGACTGCAGGATCTGGATCCCGACCTTGACCTCTTCCACCGGCGGGGCCGACAGGGACACCCGGATGGTGTCGCCGATGCCCTGGCCGAGCAGGTGACCGAAGGCGACCGCCGACTTGATCGTGCCCTGGAAGGCCGGCCCCGCTTCGGTCACGCCCAGATGCAGAGGCCAGTCGCCGCGCTGCGCCAGCAGCTCATAGGCCCGGACCATCACCACCGGGTCGTTGTGCTTGACCGAGATCTTGAAGTCATGGAAGTCGTGCTCCTCGAACAGCGACGCCTCCCAGACCGCCGACTCGACCAGCGCCTCGGGCGTGGCCTTGCCGTACTTGGCCAGCAGCCGCTTGTCCAGCGAGCCGGCGTTCACCCCGATCCGGATCGACACTCCGGCATCGCGAGCGGCGGCCGCGATCTCCTTGACCTGGTCGTCGAACTGCCGGATGTTCCCCGGGTTCACCCTCACCGCGGCACAGCCCGCGTCGATGGCCGCGAACACGTACTTGGGCTGAAAGTGGATGTCGGCGATCACCGGGATCTGCGACTTCCTGGCGATGGCGGGCAGCGCCTCGGCGTCGTCCGGCGAAGGACAGGCGACCCGGACGATGTCGCAGCCGGCCGCGGTCAGTTCGGCGATCTGCTGCAGGGTCGAGTTCACATCGGCGGTGAGCGTCGTGCACATGGACTGCACCGAGATCGGCGCAGCGCCGCCGACGTCCACCGACCCCACCTTGATCTTGCGCGAGATCCGCCGGGTATTCAGCACCGGTGGCGGGGGCATGGGCAGGCCGAGATTGACGGTCACGTTGTCAGTGTCTCCTGAGCTTCACGTCGGGACGCGCGAGGGTCAGCCGATCTAGCCGATCTAGCCGATCTAGCCGATCTAGCCGATCTAGCCGATCTA
>CALMAR010000448.1 GCA_937859855.1 uncultured Kineosporia sp. | reverse complement strand
CCCCACCCCCCCCCCCCCCCCCCCCCCCCCGGGGGGGGGGGGCCCGTCACTGTTGAGCTCGGCATGTCCGGCTAGGCCCGACCCGGATCGGCTTCCGCCGGCTATCCGCGGCAAATACGCGGCAAAGTTGTGAATCGCCAGGGGTCAGCTGTGACGCGCTGACGACAGGCCCATCGCCGCAGCAAAACTACGTCCTTGGATGACGCCGTTGAGGCGGCGATCCGCACCGCGAGTTCCTCCGCACCGCGCAGTGGCATCGACCGGCATGGGTAAGCCAAATCTTAGGGCCGTCGTCATTGCTCTGGCCGTTACGGGTCAGCTGGGCGTAGTCGCCGCCCAGGCCGGCCCTCGTCATAGCCTCACGGGCTCAGCTGATCCCAACCGTCCAGAGCCAGTGCGTGGATGCTCATTGACATCACCTCCAAGATGCTTGGCCGCCCTCAATCTCTGGACCCAGGGTAGGTCGTGCAACTTAAACATCACCTTCCTGACTGGCTTAGCCAGGAAAGTTCGGCTGCTGAGCAATGAATCTCCCCGGCTTGGATTGCACGATCTTGCTTAGCGGCGATCTTGTCCGTCCGCGTCCGGCCAACAGCCAGATCCGGCTGTCCGTCCCTACGTGTGCGGCCAGAACCTGATGAAGATGAACCGCAAAGCTGCCACCTCCGGGTTATGAGCTGACGGTCCCACCGTGAGTGAGGCATTCATCGCCACTGTTACTCAGCCGTACCCCCGGCCGCTGGCGCCGCCAAACGTGCGGTCTAAGGCCCAGCGTTACGCCGGGACGAATGTCCCGGATCGAGATTAGCACCCAGGGCCACCAGTGGACCCAGCAAGAACACCGGTTGAAAGCGACCCTGAGACACGATTAATTGCCCCGACAAGCGACGACGCACCGCCCGCCAGCCTTCGTTCGTTGGCCAACTGACAGGAGGCACGGCTCGGGGTGCTACGGCTCAACGTACGTTGAGGTTCCACAGGAAGTGAGCGTTTCATCGTCCACAACAACGAAGTTCAACTTCCATATCTGTTGGCCAAAGACATCAGAGATTGAGCTGCTGGTTCTGTATTCATAATGCCCTGAGTCGAAATTCGTGTAATGGAATGTGATAGTTGAACTACTTCCCATAGCGCCATAGGTTAGCCACACAGTGGTCCCAACGTGTGTCGTGCTGCCAAGCGACCGGTCCGGGTAGATCTTTGCCCAATGAAGCGTAGATTCATTTCCCGTTGTATTATCCCACAAGAGTTTTACTGAAACATTACGGTTAGCTCCAGACGGAAAGCAGCCGTTATTATTGTAGGGCCCCTTTTGTACGCCGTCTGCAGCCATGGCCGAGCCAATGCCGGTCAGGGACAGACATGCAGCTAGGCAAAACCCGAGCGCAATCCTTCGGAATATCATCTGCAACTCCCTCCTGTGAGCATCAGGTTATAGCATTAAATGGGCGCTTTGGTCAAGGGTGAGACATTTGCCTGTTCATCGAGCTCTTCGCAATCCGGGATGTGGTTGCGGCCTATCCCGCCCGTCCTCAGAGGGGATCGGGGTGATTCCGAAGTCGGCTTCAGCGGCGCCGTGGCCCGATCAGATGCCCGTATCACCATTATTCGGTGGGGCGCGTCAGGCTCAGGGCCGAACGGCTCCGAGGCGATTCAGGGGCGCCCGGTCGTCCGGCTAGCTGGTATCCGGCCGGGGAGTGTGTGATTAGCGGTGAGTAGCGCATTATGAAAGTGCTCAACGATGGTGTAGCACCGAGCTGGCCCAGCCGGTCCTGGATGTCGCGCCAGGGCAGCGGCCCTCTCAGGGGTGAAGGCGTCCAAGACGAGCCGGTCCGTCCGTCCAACAGGTCCGAAGGGACGGCTGCCCCAGATTCTTTCGGCTTCATCGCCTGGGCTAACAATCCAATTCGGGTGCGCTGTCAGCCACGCCCGCACCCCGGCTACTGGGACCTGCCGCGCGGGCTGGGTTCCAAAACGGTGCGTAACGTGCACGCGATGATGCGCCGATCGCTACGGGATGCCAACAACTGCGCCAGCACCTATAATGATCCGATTGGGACGACTTGTAGTCGCGCAACTATTGAGTTTCTTATTGGTATTGGCGCTATTGTCGGTGGAACGATCGCCGCTCCAGCTACTGACGGATTGTCGTTTATCGTTGCTGGCATTGGATTTGCTGCAGCCATTTATAGTTACGCCGATATTCAAGATGAATGTGGAGGTCTGCGTTTCTAGCTGCCCAGGAGGGCCACTTCAAGGAGAGGGTCGAAGTGATCTTAAGAGCGCGTTTCTGGGTGGCGGTGGTTGCTGCTTTGATGTGTCTGGTGTTTGGAGTCACCACCGCTGCAGATGCTAGCAATTCAGGCCAATGGATTTATGCCGCCGCCTGCTTTGCCGGGTGTGTTCTTTTCATAGCGATGGCCATTGCTTTTCGAAGAAGATTGAAGTAAATATCAATATCGCCTAGCCTCGATAGTTCAGTAACGATGTGATGGTGTTCGCTGCGACACGGGCCTGAATGCACGGAAGTGCCTGTCCTGCTTGGGATTCTGACCTTGCTGAGGGCCGAATCGCCGCGTGAGGAAGGCAGTCCGCAGGTGCAGGCATAACGAGCCGTCCGAGGATCACAGTCCCCGCGGACCGGACTGAGATGGTGTCGCATGCCGGGTCGTGGATGCTGTCGGATGTCGCGGAGCTAACCGGCCTAAACGCCGGGTCCGCTGAGGTCGGCCCATGTTCCGGGCCCGGTACAGGCCAATCTGGCGGTGACGGTCGCGGACGGCGGGGAGGCGATCTCGATCTGTGCGTGCTGCGGGAGCAGCCGGGTCTGTTCGGGTCTGTCGCCTTGGCCCCGACTGCCCGGCGGTTCGTGCAGTGGCCTCACCTACACCGCCCGGATCCAACACGGCCTCGGCATGCATCCTGTTCAAGCTGGACGACGATGGCCGCCGCACCGGGATCATGTACCCCGGCGGGAACCTGCTCGAGCAGAACATCCGCGACGACGACGGCCGGATCACCGAGGTGTACGCCAAGTCCGGCGGGGTCTCCGGGACCGAACGGCTCCACCTTCAACTCCGGGTTGATCTTCTCGGCATAACGTCATCCTCCTAGACTCACAAGGAAGCGGCGTCAAAGTCGTGACGGTTCACCAGCCAGGCTGTTGCGGGCAGCGGATCCAGCCTGACCGGGCCTCGGTGCTTCGTCCAGCTGTAGAGGCAACTGGCCGACAGAAATATGTGGGGTTGGGCGGACCGGCGAAGGCCGACGGTTACATCCTTGAATCTCTTTACTCTCCTACCCCACTGCACCACGGCACTGCGCATTGCCCGGACCTCGTCCGCATTGGCTCACTAGCCCCGGCTGGTCGGCGCGGACCCTTCCGGCAGAGCCTCCTGCCCCTCGCTCGTCGGTTTCGGCGGGTCCGGGGGGTTCGGTGGGTGAGGGTGCATTGGAAGGCGCGGGCATACGTCATCATCACCGCTCTCCATTCGCTCGGGGAGGCAGCGTGACAGGCCGCGTGTATCGACGGGGTTCGAGCTGGACATATCGGTTCGATGCTGGGGTCCGACGCCCTCACCGGAAAGCGTCAGCAGGCGAGCAAAGGGGGGTTGGCCCGCCGAGAAGCTGAAAGCGCGATGCGAGAGGCCATGTCGGCCGCCGAAAAGGGCCGCCACACAAAGGCATCCCGCCGATCGGTCGCTGCATATCTCGACGAATGGCTAACCGCGATGGAAGGGCGAATGCGGCCCTCCACCTGGTCGAGCTACGCGACTACCGGGACGCTTACGTTTCGCCGGTCATCGGCGAGACCGCCCTGCAAGACCTGACGCCGGTACGTCTCAATCTCCTGTACTCGCACCTGCTCACTCAGGGCCGCGTACGGAAGTCCGCCAACCAGCCGCAGGGATTAGCCGCCAAGACGGTGCGAAACACACACACCATGCTGCACCGTGCACTCCGCGACGCGGTGCGCTGGGGCTATCTCCCGAGGAATCCAGCTGAGGACGCCGAGCCCCCGGCCGGGCACAGCCGGAAACGGAAAGTGTGGACCACGGAGCAACTTCGAACATTCGTCGAGTACGTCAAGGACGATCGGTTCTCCGCTCTCTGGCTCCTGGTCGCGACCACTGGGTTAAGGCGCGACGAGCTAGCCGGGCTGCGCCTGGAGGACATCGACCTGCGGAACGGACGCGTGACCCCCGCTGTGCCTCGCGTGGTGGTCGACGGGTACGCCCAGACCTCCGAGCCCAAGACTTCGCGCGGGTATCGAGTCCTGGCCCTGGATCCGGTCACAATGGCTGCACTACGCCAGCACATCAAGCGTTGGCGCGCCGAGCGGGAGGCAGTTGGACACTCATCAACGTCGTTGTTCTGCTGGCCCGACGGACAGCCGGTGCACCCGCAAACCATCACCGATCGATTCTTCCGCCTCTCTGGTGAAGCCAAGTTGCCCTTGATCAGGCTGCACGACGTGCGGCACAGCTATGCCACAGCGGCCCTGCTGTCGGGCGTACATCCGAAAATCGTCAGCGAACAGCTAGGACACGCATCGGTGGCGTTCACCCTGCAGGTCTACAGCCACGTGATTGAGGGCATGGACGAAGCAGCTGCGCTGTCTATCGCGGCGCACATCCTGGGCTCGTCTGCCACGCCAACGCCCTTGCCGATTCTTCGCGACGCAGGGGACGACGATGGGAGCGGCTCGCGGAGTCCAGGCAAGCGATAGGAAGCAACCGAGCCGGGTGGCAGACGAGTGTGGCGGTCCGCCTGCTGCCCGTACCGTCAGTTGAAGCCGAATGCGTGCTCCACACGGCACGACATCGGGGATGCCACCTGTGGCATCCATCGAGAAGGATCTAACTATGCATATCATGAATGCATGGATGACGAAGCTGCATCAAAACATATCAACGATATTAAGGACTGGCTGGTAAATACTGGCTACCCATTGGAAATGCGTGTCGCAAAATACTTGCTTGACGTTGGAGCGAAGGTCATCCAGGGTAAGGAATACAAAGATTCGACGACGGGCAAGATGCGAGAAACAGATGTGTTTGCTACTTTTGCTCATTACAAGGAAAAGGTTTACCATAAGACTAATCTTGTTATTGAGTGCAAGTCGAGCTTAGCTCCTTGGATTTCTTTCAAAGGACCTCCTTCGGACAACGGCTCAGCTCACCCGTACACATCATGGGATGAGAATTGTGAAATTTGTACGGCAATACAACAAGCGGAAAGCGAGTCCTTTCCCGAGGGCGCGGACTCATACTCCGTGGTAGAAAAACGCACGAAAGGAGAACACAAGCCTGATATGGCTTACTCAGGAGTGCAAGCGATTACGGACGCAGTGACCGCACTGTTCCCCGGCTATGACCCCGAGCGACGCGATCACTCGACTGAAAAGAAGTGGCTCTACTGTTCGATCTTCCTACCTATCGTCGTCACCACCAGTCGGCTCTACAGTTGTCTTCTGGATGAGGCGGGCGAACTAGTCGTGGAAACTGCCGACCACTGCACCCTGAACTTTGCGCAGGCAGACAGGACGCGGGAAGACATTCCCGTCCATGTGTTCACCGAAGCAGCCTTCCAGGCCACCGTCGCCACCTTCGCCGCCACGCTGCCACGAAGTTCGCGCAGGGGGACGCCGGTCAAGGAATCAACTGCTGAGCTGCCCGAAGCGCGCTCCTGAGGATGCGGCAGCAGCAAAGTCCGAGCCCACCTCGTGCACAGATCCGTGCACAACCAAGGACAGAGGCCCCGCCCGATGATCCGGACAGGGCCTCTGACGTGCACTTTCGTTTGTAGCGGGGGCAGGATTTGAACCTGCGACCTCTGGGTTATGAGCCCAGCGAGCTACCGAGCTGCTCCACCCCGCGTCGGTACCGCCAAGTTATCTCGCGAGCACCAGACAGAGCAAATCCGCTACCGCCGAGGGCAGCCCGGGCCGGCCACAGGAACCAGAACAGCGAGAACCGGGCGCGGCGCAGAGGAGACCAGCGAACCCGGATCACCGGGTCTTGGTGGGCGACGGGGCGGGCGAGGAGGCCTGCGAGGCCGATGGCTTGGGGGACGCGACGGGGCCTGAGGTCGCGGCGGCTGAACTGCGGACCACGTCGTCCTCCGCCTCCTGGGCAGCCTGCACCGCGTCCTGCAGCGCTTTCTGCGCCGTTCCGTAGGCCGCGAAGTCACCGGCCTTCAGCGCCGTCGCACTGTCCTTCAGCGCCTTGGCCGCCGCGTCCAGGGCATCGGTCAGCCGCTGCTGCGCCGCGGTCGGAGGACCGGTTGTGCCGGTACCCGTTCCGCTTCCCGTCCCAGTTCCCGTGCCTCCGAGGGTGGAGGTACCGAACACCTGGTCCAGCGCATCCTCGAGGTTGTCCGCGTAGCCGACCTGCTGATCACCGAAGGCGACCAGCACCTTCTGCAGCAACGGATACGACCCGCTGCCCGCACTCTGGACATAAACCGGCTGCACATAGAGCAACCCGTCGCCCAGCGGAAGGGTGAGCAGATTCCCGCGCAGCACGGTGCTCGATCCGCGAGCCAGGATGTTTAGTTGCTGGGACACGTTCGGATCGGAGTTGAAGATGTTCTGCACTTGCCCCGGCCCTGGCACCACCGGTTCCTTGGGCAGTTGCAGCAGCCGCAACTGCCCGAAGCCCGGCTTCGGTTTCCCGGCCGTGCTGCCGGCGTCGGCATCGGCGGCCAGGAACCCGGTCAGCACGTTCCGGGTCCGGCCGGCCGGGATGAACGTCGAGGTCAGCGAGAACGCCGGTTCGTTCTGGCCCGGCATCTTCAGGCTCAGGTAGTACGGCGGCTGCAGGCTGGCCTGCGGGCTGTTCCCGGTTGGATCCTCCGGCACCTCCCAGAAGTCCTGCTGGCTGAAGAACGAGTCCGGCTGAGTCACGTGGTAGCGCTGCAGCAGATCCCGTTGCACCTTGAACAAGTCCTCTGGGTAGCGCAGGTGCGACATCAGCTGGCCATCGATCTCGGTCAGCGGCTTCACCGCAGTGGGGAAGATCTTGCGCCAGGCCTTCAGCACCGGATCGGACTCGTCCCAGGCGTAGAGGGTGACCGAGCCGTCATAGGCGTCCACGGTCGCCTTGACCGAGTTGCGGATGTAGTTGATCCGCCGGTTGTCCAGCGGCACCACGCTCGCGCTCCGCGCCGTGATCGAGTCCGATGTGGCCTCTTCCAGCACCTGCGTACGTGAATAGGGATAGTGGCTACTGGTCGTGTAGCCGTCCAGGATCCATTTGATCCTGCCGTCGACCACGGCCGGGTACGGATCGCCGTCCAGGGTCAGGAACGGCGCGACCTTCTCGACTCGCTCGCGCGGTTTCCGGTCATAGAGGATTTTGGAATCCCGGTTGATCGAACTCGACAGCAGGATGTTCCCCTCGCGGAACTTGACCGCGTACAACAGCTTTCGGAACGTCGAGCCGATCGAGATGCCGCCCCCGCCGTCATAGGTGTTGTTCTGCTGACCGGAGGCGGCGTTGTCCGGGTAGTCCAGCTCCTGCGGGGCCTTGCCCTTCTGGGCGCCGACGATGGAGTAGTCGGGCGACTGCTCGCCGAAGTACACCCTTGGCTGGTATTGACCCAGGGCACCGGTAGAAGGAATCCCCTGCTGGAAGAACACGGGCTTGCCGTCACTGCTGCGCTCGTTGCCGTAGGCCGCGACCACGCCGAAGCCATGGGTGTACACCAGATGATCGTTCACCCAGTTGCGTTGAGCGGCGGGCGCGGCGTCGATGTCGAGCTCACGGACGGAGATCACGGTGTCGCGGGATTTCCCGTTGATCGTGTACCGATCGACGTCGAGGCTGTCCGGGAACGAGTAGTACTGCTTGATCTGCTGCAACTGCCGATAGGTGTCACTGATCAGAGACGGGTCGAGCAGCCGGATTCCCGGAATGGTCTCCACGTCGTTGCGCAAGGCGTTGGGTTCGGCCACGGTCTTGGCGGTGAAGTTGGACTGCTGGATCGTGCTCAACCCATAGGCAGCCCGGGTGGCGGTGATATTCCGCTGGATATATGGGGATTCGAGCCGCTTCGCGTTCGGAGTGACCTGAAAGCGCTGCACCGCAGCCGGGTAGATGCCTCCGATCACGATCGCGCAGGCCACCAGCAGCGCAACGCCGTAGAGCGGGATCAGCCGGCCCCGGTCAGCGATCGCGATCACGATGAACAGCACGGCCACGATCAGGGCGATCCCGGCCAGAATGCTACGGGCGGTCAGAACGGCGTTCGCGTCCTTGTAACTGAGACCGGTGATGAGGCTGGAGTCCTTGGTGGACAAGGCATATCGGCCCAGCCAGTAGTCGATGGCGCGCAACAGCAGGAACGCCGCCGCCAGCCCGGAGAGGTGAATCCGGGCGGTGTTGGTCAGCCGCTGGCCCTGACCCTGCAGTCGCAAACCGCCGTACAGATAGTGCGTCACCACCGCCGCCAGCGCGGCCAAGAACACGATCGCGGTCAGGAATCCGACCACGAACTGCAGCCAGGGCAGGGTGAAGACGAAGAAGCCGACATCCTTGCCGAACTGCGGATCCTTGGTCCCGAATGCGACCCGGTTCAGCCACAGCTGCACCACCTGCCACTGCTGCGCGGCTGCGGATCCGGCGAACAGGCCTAATACCAGCGGAACCGCGACGCTCACGATCCGGCGAAGCGGCTCAATGTTCTCCCGATACCGGTCCAGCCCGGCCTGCTCGGCCGACACCGGCGCATAGATCGGGCGGCTCCGGTAAGCGATCACCAGGCTGCTGCCCACCCCGGCGGCCATCAGGGCCGCGCCGAGGACGAACAGCACCAGCCGGGTCAGCTGCTCGGTGCGGTAGACCGAAAGGAAGCCGAGCTGCCGATACCAGAGGATCTCGGTCCAGAACTGGGACAGGATCAGCCCCAGTACGACCAGGACGCCGAGCGTGATCAGGGTGGGGATCAGCGCACCGCGCCGCCGCTTGTTGACCACCGGCCGGGGCGCGCGTGGTTCTCGCTCGAACGTCACGCAAGCAGAACTTACCCATAGGGACATCGGTTCCCTTACGCAGCCCTGCGCCGGCGCGCTGTGAATGTGACGGATGAGAGGATCGACCGCGTGAACGACTCCCCCGGCCCAGCGCCCGGCACCGCCTCCGAACTGCCTGGTTTGGGCCAGCTGGCCGTCAGCCGGATCGTGGTGGAGCTGGAGCGGCAAGTGGCGGCCAACGGCTGGGACGCCCCCGACCGGCTGTTCGCGCTGGTCAGGACCGCGGCCGCGATCACCCGGGACGCCGGACTGGCGCAGCGCCTGCCCGCCGACGTGCGGGCCGCCGCCCGGGCCGATCCAGACCACCTGACCGCGGTCGAGCAGGACGATCTGCCTGAAGTCGACTCGCTCGAGCAATTACTGGGCAGCATCGCCTGGCCGGGCAGTGTCGACGGGGCAGCGGTAGTGGTGGAACGGTCGGTCCTGCCGCCGGAGGCCGAGGATCAGGTACCGGGCGATGAGGGCGAAGCGATGATCTGGCTACAGAACCATCCGGATCGCCGGGACGTCCGGCTGGCCGCGGCGGTACTGCGGGACGGCGCCCACGCCGTGGCCCCGCGGGCCCGCGACCACGACTCCGACGACAAGGTGGCGGTGGGCCCGGAACTGGCGCCGGGACTGGTGGCGGCGGTACAAGAAACGCTGCGCTGAACCGTCCGGACAGGACGGTTCAGCTCAGCAGCCGGGCAGGTCTGCGGCCGAACCGGCGGCGATCGCCTTGACTGCGGCCTGGGCGCCGTCCAGCGTCGCGATCCTGACCACGGTCAGGCCGTCCGGAATATGACCGCGCACCTCGTCACAGTTCTCCGAAGGCGCCAGGAAGTACCGCGCACCGGCCCGGCGCGCCCCGGCCATCTTCTGCTGGATGCCGCTGATCGGGCCAACGGTGCCGCTGATGTCCATGGTTCCGGTGCCGGCGATCAGCTTGCCTCCGGTCAGGTCGCCGGGAGTGAGCAGATCGATGATGCCCAGCGCGAACATCGTTCCCGCACTGGGGCCGCCGATATTGCCGATCTGGATCCGCACCTGGAAGGGGAACGAAAACCTCGGATCGATGAAGATCCTCAGCAGGGCGCGACCGGTATCGCCTCTCCCGGTAAGGGTTTCAACCGTCGTCGACCGGCCGTCCCGGTCCACGGTCACCTTCACCCGATCACCGGCGCGGACCTTTCCCAGCTGCGCGGACAGGGTTTCGAGGTCCGGCACCCGGACACCGTTGACCGCCGTGATCACGTCCTTCGGTTTCAGCGCAACCCCGGCCGCTGCGCCCGGCTCGATGTCAGCCACCACCAGCTTGGCCGGCACCTTGATCTTCAGCGCCGCCAGCGCGGCCGCGGTCGCGCTCTCCTGCGAACTGGTCATCATCGACCGGTTCTGCTCGTCGGTCTGTTTGCTGGTCTGGCCCTTCGGAATCACTGCGTCCCGCGGGACCACCGCATCTGATCGGCTGATCCAGGCCTGCAGAGCGGCGAGCAGGCCAGGCGAACGATCCGCTCCGCCGACCTCGGAGACCGTGGTGAGATCGAGCTCACCTCTGGCCGGGTAACTGGAGTGGCCAGAAATGCTGATCAGCGGCTTGCCATCGGCCTGACCCAGGGTGTTCAGCACCGGACCGGGCTTCAGCAGGATGTAAGGAACCGGCAGCATCATCATCAGCGAGGCCAGCAGCACCGCGCCGAAGCCGGAGATCAGCACGATCACAGTGCGCTGCTCCATCGGCGCAGGCCGGACCGGGATGGGCTGCGGATCGGCCTGTGCCGGTTGCGCCAGGTCCGGCCGATCGGTCACGAACCCAGCTTAGGGCGCGCCTCATTCCGGACCGGCCGGCGGTTGCCGCCGCCCTCGCCGGGATCGAGCCTGGCGCAGAATCGCCGCCGTGCCGACCAGAGCCACCGCCGCTCCGGCCGCGCCCATCGCCGCATCCCGGCGACCCGGATGCCGGCCAGTCCGGGGCCGGCCCTCCAGACCGGTCAGCAGCGCTCGCAGACAGGCCTCGTTGTCATGCTTGGCCGCCCATCCGGCGCCAATCAAGCCGTGGGCACTGATCGCCCAGGGATGCACCACGAACGCGAGTTCGCTGGCCGGAGCGGGCAGCACCCCCATCTTGTGCAGCCGGTCGGCCGTGCTGAAGGCCAGCGCGGAGGGTACCTCCAGACGGCGGCGGCCAGTTATTCGCTCGACCTCCGGTTCGTTCAGCACACCCGGCGCCGCAGCGGTCAGCTGACCACTCAGATCCTGGCCGATCGCGGCCAGCACCGCACTGGCCAAGTCGTCGATGTGGCAGAACTGCCAGGCCATCTGCTGCCCGCGCAGCACCAGCAGCCGCGGCGCCTCGAAGTACCGGGTGACGGCGTTGTCCACCCCGGGCCCGACCAGGGCGGCCGGTCTGATCAGGGTCAGAGCCAGGCCCGGATGGACCCGCGGAATCCGCTCCAGCACTCGCTCCACCTCGAGCAGGTCGCCCGCCACGCCGTCATCCGGCTCGGTCCGGAACACACAGGCGTCGTCCAGCGGAACGGGGTTGTCGGGCCGCGCCCCGAACACCATCGCGCTGCTCACCGCGATCAGCCGCCGGGCCCCGATTGCGGCCGCGGCCATGGTGACCGCCTGAGCCGAGCGCACCGCATGGATCCGGCGCTGCACCGGATCACCGGTGATGATGTGGTCCTGGGCGGCGATGTGCACCACGACCTCAGCGCCAGCCAGCGCGCTGGCCACCAGCGGGGAGGAGAGGTCGGCCGTGCGCCAGCTGACCGGGACGGCCGGTCCAGGCTCTTCGGCGGCGTCCGGGACCGTCGTGCTGAGCTGGCCAGCGACGATCGGGCCGTCGTCCTGAACGGCGATGACCTGGCGGATCGGCGCTGGACGAGGTCCGGCCACCGCCTGCAGCGCCTCGACCACGGCCCTCCCGGCTGGGCTGGACGCCGAGGTCACAGCCACCACCGGCCCGGGGGGCGGGACCGCCCGGCTGCCCCGGCGCGACCGGGAAGAGCCCTGCCGGGAACGGGAAGGAGTCCGAGCATGACCGGACGCCTCTGAACGGCCTGACCGAGGACGACGCTCAGCTGGCACCCGGACGCCTCTCAGCTCAGTGAGTTCTGATCGCGATGAACCCCTCCATCGAATCATCAGCGCCAGCGGTCGCGGGAGGGAGTTGTCTGCTCAGAGCGGATTCGGCCACCCGAACGCCAGGCTGGCCGTTGAAACCGGTGATCCTGAATCCGTCCAGCCTGGTCAGCGCCGGGGTGGTGAACGGAGGAGGATGGACAGCGGCCGAGCTGCGAACGGATTTCGAGGTGTGACGTGACCGAACGACCCGAGGACGACGAGAACGCCCGCGAGGACGACGGGCCGCCCGGCACCGGCCGGCCGTCCGGCGATGCGAACGACGATGCCAGTGAGCCGACCGGACCGGTTGATCCCACCGGGGGTCCGGAGGACGCCGATGAGCTTCCGCCTGACCCCTTCGGACCGGAAGACCCGGCTCCCTCGATCGGGCCGTCCGGCTCATCCGGCTCATCCGGCTCCACTGGCCGCCGCCGGATCGGCTTCCAGCCGAACGAAGCCCCGGAGCCCGATGATCAGGGCTCGCCGCAAGAGCCACCGGATCCGCGGGCTGGGCTGCTGGCCGCCATGATGGGCGGCCAGCCAGGGTCCGGGCTGCCGCCGAACTTTCCGGCCGACCTGCCTCCTGGCCTCCTGAACATCCCCGGCATGCCCACCGACCCCGCGTCCTTGCAGGCCATGCTCAGCTCGGTGCAGCAGCTCATGTCGTCCGGCGGAGATGGGCCGGTGAACTGGGAGATCGCTACCCAGGTGGCCCGGCAGGCGGCAGCCGAGGGTGGTGATCCGACGATCGGTGAGGCCCAGCAGCGCCGGGTGGCGGAGGCGCTGCGCACCGCGGACCTGTGGCTGGACCGGGTCACCGACCTGCCCGCCGCGGCCGCTCGCACGGATGCCTGGAGCCGGGCCGAGTGGATCGAGAACACCCTGCCGGTCTGGCGGCAGGTGGTGGAGCCGGTCGCGACCAGCGTGGGTGACGCGATGACCGCGGCGCTGACCCAGCAGGCCCCGCCCGAGCTGCAGGCCATGCTCGGCGGGGCGATGCCGATGATGCGCCAGATGGGTGGCACCTTCTTCGGCGCCCAGCTCGGCCAGGCGCTGGGGGCGCTCTCCCGCGAGGTGGTCAGCGGCAGCGACATCGGCTTGCCGCTGGTGGCCGCCGGACGAGCCGCGCTGATTCCGGAGAACATCTACGAGCTGTGCTCTGGTCTTGGGCTGCCCGACGACGAGGTGCGGCTCTATCTGGCCCTGCGCGAGGCGGCGCACGCCCGGCTGTTCTCCGGGGTGCCGTGGCTGCGGGCCCACCTGCTGGCCGCGGTCGAGGAGTACGCCCGCGGGATCGTGATCGACACCGCCCGGATCGAGGAAGCCGTACGCGATCTCGACCCCTCCGATCCGGAGTCTCTGCAGAGCGCGCTGTCCTCGGACCTGTTCGAGCCGGAGCGCACCCCGGCGCAGCAGGCTGCGCTGGACCGGCTGGAGACCGCGCTGGCCCTGGTTGAGGGCGGGGTGGACGTGGTGGTGAGTGCAGCGGCCACTCCGTCGCTGCCGCATGCCGGCGCCCTGCAGGCGACGATCCGGCGGCGCCGGGCGGTGGGG
>CALMAR010000447.1 GCA_937859855.1 uncultured Kineosporia sp. | reverse complement strand
GCCCGGGATCGGTGACTGGCCAGCACACCGTGTGCGCCTGGTTGCATCGGTAGCTGGGATCGGCGCTGGCTGAGGTGCTCGGTACCACCAGGGCCGCCGTGCACGCCAGCAGGCCGGTTATGGCGATCAGTGAGCGGATTCTCATCGGTTGATCACCTGGCTCTGTTGCACCCGGAAACTATCTGCCGCCTGGATGGTGATCACGGGCATGCTTGCGGCAGCTGCCCCCGAACCGTGCCAGGACACCACCCAGCGTGCGGTCAGGCGGGCGGTAACCGGATCGGAAGCCGAGCTGTGCCGGAACCCGTATCCCCCCGCGGTCGCCGCCGGTCTTCTCAGGGTGAGCATGTCTCACTCGCATCCACCGACGTCTCCTGCACTCCCCAGTGCTTCTTGTAAAAGATCACTTTGGCGATGGCCCGGAAGGGAGGCTTGGCTTTGCTGCCGCTGGGCAGCACCGTGGGCACAGGCTTCCCATTGTCGTGATAGGTGGGGCGCCAGGTGTCGCCCTGGGTCTCGCAATCGGACAGGGTGACAGTGGGGTAGGGCTTGGCCTTCATGTCCACCGACTTGACCCTGACGTTCGGAGTCGGCGGAGTGCCCTTGAACACGATGCCCTGGTTGTCCAGGTCGGCGATGTAATCCGTGGTCTGGTATCGAGCTGGATCGAAGCTGTACTGAACAAAGTTGGCTTCCGGCGCGTACGCCTCATTCGGCCCGAAGGGTTTCATCTCGGCCACCGTAGAGGCTCGGACGAATCTGGTGTAGGCATCGACCGCCTCTTCCGCCTGTGGATCAACCGTCGCGGCGGGGGTGGCGGTGGCGGAAGACGGGTCTGAAGCGATCGGAGTATTGGTGTTCACACCGCTGCTCGAGCAGGCGGCCAGCGCGCATGCGCACACCACGCTCATCATCAGCACCCCACCCATCACCCCGCGCGATGAACGCCTTCGCATGGTTCCCCCCACACCCGTCCGTTTCATCGCGAGATGAATGGGTCTACCCGCCTTGCCGGGTCATGTCAACAATCAGCGATGCAACGTAACAAACACCGGTTTAGCGGCATCCCGGTGACCGGACTCGTCAGCGCCCTTCACGAGCGGCGGTCTCGGCGTCCGCCCGCCGGCCCAGCACCAGGGCGGCGATCCAGAGCAGGGCGAACGCGGCGCCGACAATGAACATGGATGTCAGCCAGAACCCGCTGGCCAGCACCACCACCTGCAGCAAGGAGCCGAACCAGTAACCCCAGGCCGCGCGGAGGGTCGCCGCGACCAGGAGGCAGGCCAGCGCCAGCCCGCTGAAGACGGCCAGGGCGGCGCCGATCGGCAGCGATGACAATTCCTTGGCCACCAGCCCGCCGAAGAACACCGAGAAGGCCTCGAACACGAGTGTGGCCGAGGCCAGGATCCGGGTGACCGGCATCAGCGGTCTCTCATCCGGCAGCTCCGCTTGAGGTGGCCACCCCGAGCAGCAACCGGACGTCGGCGGCCATCGTGACGCTGCCGGTGGCGAGCACTCCGCCGCCGATCAGGCCACCTTCCTCGGCCAGGCCGATCGCCTGGTCCAGCGCGTCATCCAGCCGGTGGATGATGTGCACCCGCTCCTCACCGAACACATCCTGCGCGATCTCGCCCAGCTCGTCCGGATCCATGCAGCGGGGCGACGAAGTCCGGGTGATGATCACTTCGGCCAGCACTGGCTCCAGCGCCCCCAGCATCACTTCGGCGTCCTTGTCCTCGAATATGGCCACCAGCCCGATCAGCCGGCTGAATCCGAAGGCCTCCTCCAGTGAATCGGCCAGCGCCTGGACGCCGGCTGGGTTGTGCGCGGCGTCCACCAGCACCGTTGGGGTCCGGCGAACCACCTCCAACCGGCCGGGCGAGCTGACGCCGGCCAGGGCGGCGGCAACCACCTCCCGGTCCAGCTGCTCGGTCCCGAGGAACGCTTCAGTGGCAGCCAGCGCCAGCGCGGCGTTCTGGGCCTGATAGGCGCCGTGCAGAGGCAGGAACAGCTCCTCGTAACTCCTGCCCTGGCCGTGCAGGGTCAGCAGCTGCCCGCCCAGCGCGACCTCCCGGGACGACACCCCGAACTCGTACCCGGCTCGCAGGATGGTGGCGCCCTGCTTGACTGCTTGCTGCAGCAGCACCTGCATGGCGTCCTCGGATTGTTCGCCGATCACCGCCGTGGCCCCGGGCTTGATGATGCCGGCCTTCTCCCGGGCGATGGACTCGACGTCGTAGCCGAGGAAGCGCTGGTGGTCCAGCGCGATCGGAGTGATCACCGCGACCTTGCCGTCAGCCACGTTGGTCGCGTCCCAGACCCCGCCCAGGCCGACCTCGACCGCGGCGACGTCCACCGGGGTGTCGGCGAAGACGGCGTAGGCCATCGCTACCAGGAGCTCGAAGTAGGACAGCCGGGGCCCGCCGCGGGCCAGTGACTCCTGGTCGACCAGCCCGGCGTAGGGCAGCACCTCGTTGTACGCCTCTACGAACCGTTCGGGCGTCAGCAGCTCGCCGTCGATGGTGATCCGTTCCCGGACGTCGTTCAGGTGCGGGCTGGTGAAACGGCCGGTGCGCAGGCCGTGCTCGCGCAGCAGCCGCTCGATCATCCGGGTGGTCG
>CALMAR010000446.1 GCA_937859855.1 uncultured Kineosporia sp. | reverse complement strand
GTTCCGAAAGGCACGGTTCGTTTCATGTCCTGTAAAGAGGGGCTCGCGAAAATCTCCACTGATTCGGAACTCTCGTCTGGGCCGAGCGCCCCGGCTGGCCTCGCGCGGAATAGGATCACGGGCGAGTTGGGGATCCTGGCGGCCGGTCACTCCAAGTACGAAAAACCCAAGTCTGTACAGCAACAGCCTGTTATTGAAATGTTGTTACGGGGCCCTGGGAGCAGAAGGCCGTACCGGCTTCCCTCAGTCTGGGGGCGCTAATGGCCGCCGCCGGCGCGGTGGTAGCACCTTGCTGCGTGGACGAAGGATGAACGCTGGGGCCGCACTGACTGGGGCCGCACTGACCTCCAGAAGCTCCCCTGGTTCGCGGACGTGTGCACCAGCCCCTGCCGCTTGCACAGGGACTGCAAGACAGCGCCCCACCCATTCACCGAGGAGCCGCACGTAGTGAGCCCTGACGAGGGGCGCAGTGAGATCCAATGGCGCCCGGTCCACCGCAGCCTGGGATCATTGGCCCTGATTATGGGCGTCGTCGAGCATCGCCATGATCGCGTCCGCCAGCCACGCGCGTAGATGTGGCATGTCGGGTTGGAGAAGCAGGAGTTCCATGGCGCCGTCGTAAAGTGCGATCACGGCTTGAGCAAGGTCATTGGGCTTGCGAAGGGTTTTCGGTAACCGTGTCGCGTCCACGAGTGGGCTCAACGCGCCCGCGACTGAATCGAGCAGACCTGCCCGATGGGCCCGCAATTCCCGGTCTACCGGTGGGTTCCTCGCCGCGTACAGCAGAAAGTCGGTCTTTATCAAGACCCAGTCGCGGTCAACGATCAGGGCATCGAGGATCGACCGCACAGAATTCTGGAGGTTGTCGCCGGCCAACGCGGCCGTGATCTGCCCCGAAATGACCGCGGCTCGTTGCTGGTAGATCGCATAGAACAACTCGTCGAGGCTGCTGAAGTTGGAGTAGAACGCTCCCCTTGTGTAGCCGGCCGCCTCGCAGACGTCCTCGATGCGGGTGGCTCCGAAACCTTTTTGGGCGAACACTGCGAAGCCGGCCGCCAAGAGGCGGCCGCGAGTCTCAGCCCGTCGCCGGGTGGTGCGTCTTGGTGTGCTGCTGGTGGCGTGGCCCGGCGTGCGGTGTGGCTGCTGGCTCTCGGTTGTCACTCCAGTCTCCGTACATTGACGTATCCGATACACCGACGTATCTTAGTGTGCATGAGTGTCCAGGGCAACGTGTCCATGACCTCGGGTGCGACCGTCCCTCCCGAGCCGCCGCAGTCCTTTATGGCGGAGGTGCGCGATGCAGTGTCGGGGCGCACCATCGCCCTGGTGGTAGGCGTACTGGTCCTGCAGCTGGGCTTCGTGTTGTCATACGTCGGTGCCTTTCATGCACCAAAACCTCACCGCATCGCGATGGCTGCACTTGCGCCTGCGGAGGTCGTGACAGAACTCAATGCCCTGCCTTCCGACCCGCTCCACGTCACTCCCGTAGCGAGCGAAGCGGCTGCTCGCAGTCTGATAGCGCAGGACAAGGTCAGCGCGGCTTTCTTGATCAACCCCAGCTCACAGACGGACACCTTGCTTGTAGCCTCCGGCGGTGGGGCGTCGGTCGTCACAGCGGCACAGACTGTCTTGACGCGGGTCGACGCGTCGCAGCACCGCACGCTTCAAGTTTCGGACATCGTGCCGTTGCAAAGCGGCGACGCCCGCGGCCTCACAGGCTTCTACCTGGTGATTGGCTGGATCGTCGGCGGGTACCTGGTGGCTGCATTGCTCGCAATGTCCAAGGGCGCACGGCCCGCCACAACACGCCGGGCACTCATCCGCATCCTGGCCATGATCCCGTACGCCATCTTCTCTGGACTTGGTGGCGCGATCATCGTCGGGCCGGTGCTCGGTGCGCTGACCGGCCACTTCGCTGCGCTCTGGGCGATTGGCACCTTGATCGTCTTTGGTGCCGCAACCGTCACCATGGCGCTCCAGGTGCTCCTCGGCGTCCTCGGTATCGGCGCCGCTGTCCTGCTGTTCGTCGTGCTCGGCAACCCCAGCGCCGGGGGTGCATATCAGACGCCGCTGTTGCCTCCGTTCTGGCGCGCTATCTCCAGCGCCCTTCCTAGCGGCGCAGGCACTGACACGGTGCGCCGAATCGTCTACTTCGGGGCCGACGGAATCGGCGGCCATGTCACCGTCCTCGCGCTCTGGGCTGCCGTCGGAATTGTCGTAACGCTCGCCGGCGCAACCATCCTCAGCCGCCGAAGCACCACCGGCACGGCCCCGGGTGCAGTCATCGAACCCAACCTCGGCAATGCCTGACATGCCACCCGACGCCGGGGCATCTCTGTTTCGTAAAAAAAGCCGGGCCGGCGAGCCGGCCCGATTTTTCGCAACAAGGCTCTAGGCCGCTGCGCGGCCTGACGAGAAAAAAGCTCTTGATGGTTTGCGCTCGTGACATGTCTTGCGACACAATTGTTGTTATGGAAGCACTTTTGACCGGTTTAAGCATTTTGTGCGCTATTGTCCTCGGCTTTGCCTGGGCTTTTAAGTGGCATGAAATTGCCGAAAAGGCGGATTGGATTGGAGAGCACCTCCTGTATATCGTTGTGTTTCTAGCTATCGTAGAATCCAGCACGGAGACGAACGAACCAATTAACTGGCCCGCGTTCACGCTCACCGCCGATGGTAAATTGTCTTCCCCGCCTCTACCGCCGCTGCAGCCGGTACCAAGTTATTGGGATGAGTTCGGCGCGATTCCCGCGCATGCAATGTTGGATGCTCTGCGAGATCTTTTCATATCGGTGATAGTTTCAGGTCTTTTGCTTGCCGCAATCTACGTGTACAAATTCATGAAGCCTAAGCCTCCACCGTAATTTGTATACTTACTGACTGGATGACAAGCAGCCGCCTCGTCGGCAGCGTTTCTCCGACGCGGCCCCCAGACTGGCAACCAGTTCCGCTCCGCTGACGGCATCAGCAAAGCTGATGGGAAAAGCTAAGCTGACAAGCCGAGAGAACGACATCCACGGGCTAAGCCCGTGATGGTTTCGTACCATAAGCGGAGACCGGGAACATCTCTTCTTTATGTCTCTAAGGCTGCCAGGACGCGGCGGTGAGCGATCGCAGTTGGAACGGGTTCAGCCTGGGCCAGCAAGGCCGCGATGCTGACGTCTCCAATGACGGTCAAGTGGGCACGGTGGCGAGAGAACATCACGCACGTTCGACCGGGGTCGGCGGCAAAGCCGCTGAACACTCGGTATCCAGCCAGAGGGTGCAGCGCGACGGCGGCGGCCCGTTCCATGCCTTGCAGCTGGTTGGCGGTGCCGATCAAGACGGACGGCAGGTCCGCCAGCAACGCGCGTACGACAGCGGCCTGAGCGACGTGGGAACAGATCACGGCCACGTCTTCGGGTCGTAGAGGTCGCGTGTCGGTGGGGGTGGTCAGGCTGTGGGTGAGCAGCTCGCGCACGCGATTTGCGCAGGCGGTCAGGAGGTTTGGGTCGGTGGGTCCAGACGGGCAGGTAAGCGGTCGGTAGGTCACTTCCGGCGTTTGCTGCCCGCCAGAGGTCGTGAGGTGCTCTGGGGGCCGACGTGACGTGAAGGGCAGGCCCGGATAGAAGGCGGGCTGAATCAGCGCCGTGGTGTCGGCCCCGAGGCGCCAGGTGTGCTTCAGGGTCACCACGGATACGGCGTCACGGTGGGCGGCAAGAAGGGCAGCTGGGGATGGGCGGTGCGGTCCTGCCGGGTCGTCGGCCCAGCGCCGGGTCTGCCCCGTCACGACCGGCTCGATCTGACCGGGGTCGCCCACGCACACGATCTGCGGGGCGAAGGCTCCGAGCGCTCCAAGGTCGGCGTAGGTGGCCTGCCACGCCTCATCAACGATCATGAGATCGCAGGCCAGGTCGGAGGGGTTGGCGTAGAGCCACCGGGCCGTGGTGGCGATCACTACGCCTCCCCCGGAGGTAGCGAAGCGGGCCAGCCGACCGCTGACCGCCAGCGCCGTCCCGGGCAGTTGCGGTCGCTCGCTTTTCGCGGGCCAGATCAGGCGTGGCGCCTCGCTCAGGTGGCCCAGCCTGGAGGCGATTTCGATGGCCTGCTGGCGGGTTTGGGCGGCTACACCGACCCGGAGGTCGGCGCGGTCGGCCAGCGTGGCTGCCAGGAGGGCCACCAGCCGGGTCTTGCCGGCGCCCGGAGGGGAGGGAACCACGACGGCGGGGTCACCTGACCATGCGGAATGCAGAACTCCGGCGGTAGTGGGGTCGTCCATGATCTGCGCGGCGCGCCACGGCAGCGGCGCTGCTGCCTGGGATAGTTGGCCTGGCTGGCCGGGGCGTGGCTGGCCGGGAGCCGCCTCCGGTTCGGCGCCGGTTGGCGAGGACTTCGGAATGGTGCGCATGATCGTTCTCGATTCAGGTGAGGGACCCGGGCGACGTCTCGTGTCGTCCGGTTAGTCGTCGGTGGCGGCGGCGACGAGCACGGCCAGAGGTACTTCACGGCGCGTGAGGGTCGGAGTGCGCCCGGCGGTCAGCCAGGAGCGGCGAGCCGCGTAGAGGCTTCGGTAGTTGCTGCGTCCCCTGATCTGCTGCCGCACGTTGGGCGGTGCCGGGATGAGCGTGACGGGCAGGTGGGCTGCCGGGACGTTCCCGCTGACGCCGGTCAGCGCTAGGGACAGTTGGCTTGCGGTGATGGCCGAGGCGGCGACGGTTGCCCGGAAGCGAGGGGCGCCGGACTGTTCCGGGCGTCCGGCCCAGCCGATCACGTCGGTCCCGGGCCGCAGGCGCGTGTCGGGACGATCGCAGAGCACGCATTGGTGCCTCAGCTGCCGCCCGGCAGTGCTGGCGGACGGAACGAGGAGGCCGGTCGTGACGTGGCCGGTGTGTACGCCTCGAAGCCGGTGCAGCGGGTCGGACAGCAGGGCGGCGGCGTACAGGTCGGCGGCGTCGCAGCGGGCGCGCAGGCCGGTTGCTGCGCGGGCGGTGGAGTCGGGACGACGCCAGTCCAACCCGTCGCTGTACTGGCTCTGGGCGGCCTGCCAGGAGTAGATGCTGTCCTCGGCCAGGTCGCTGAGCCAAGCCAGGGGGTGACCTTCGCTGACCCGTGCGTGCAGGTAGATCAGGCCAGCAGCGTAGTCGTCGCTGATGTTGAGCCATGCCCGCCAGGTCGCCGCATTGTTCTCGGCGGCCGGGAGCGTGCCGGTTGCCCAGCGGGCTCGGCAGGCGGTGGGCAGGTCCGCTACCGCCCGCCCGCCGGGGAAGTCGGCACGGTCGCACCACCACGCGATGTGTGCGGCAACGTCGTCCTGCTGGCCGCCGGGAGTGCTGAACGCACGGGCCAGGGCCAGGAGCTGCACCAGGGTTGTGGACGAGTCGATGACCAGCGTGGCCGGGGACGGCGCGCTGATCCTGACTCCGAGGTCGCCCAGCATTCTGAGTGCATCGGCACCGCTCGCTGAGACGGGGCCTCGTCCCCCGGCGGCAGCCTGGACGGTACAGCCGACGCCGACGCCCGTGATGCGCACAGCGACCGGATGAGCGGCCGCGACGATGGGGGCGCCGGCGAGCCGGGCCACGACCTGGCCGGTGTGAGCGGCCCGCAGCCGCTGCCCGAGGTCGAACCAGTCGACGGTCATGACTGCTCACCGTCGTCGGACAGCAGCACCAGACCTGCGGCGCACCATCCTGCGCGCAGAGCAGCCCCGGCGGCGGTGTCACTCGAACAGGCCCCCGAGGCGACCGCACCAGCGTGGTCGGGAGTGATCCCGGTACCGGTCAGGATGTGCGCCAGATAGGCCAGGGGAAGATCAATTGGATCAGGCATAGCGAGTCCTCGCTGTGCATTGGGGCTGGTCAGGCCCCTTGCGGTTGGTAGTTCCAGTCTACTTGCGGGCACCGACAAAGTCCCCTTGTCGGGCCAGCGAACTCGCGATCGTGGGGTGTACTGGCGCACCGGCCGCCGCCGTGAAATGGACTGCGGGCAGCGCTCACTCGGGGATCAGCGCTGCCCGCAGATGACGTGCGGTTAGGCAGCCGGGGGGATCTGAACCGTCGTTGCCCACGATGGTGCCCCCGAGGCGGGCCAGGGCGAGATGACGGCGCAGATCAGCCGCGCCCGGGTTGGCCGATCCGGCCACGGCGTGTCCCCATCGGTGAACACGATCACCACGTCGGCGCGGGGTCGGGCCTGCTCGACCGCGCGGATACCGACTCTCATGTCCGTCCCGCCGCCGCCGCTGAGTCGCAGTTCCGAGACGGAGCGGATGCGCTGCACCGTGCTCGCGGCGGCATCGCACGAGACCACGGTGAGCCGGTCTCGCGCCAGCCCGCAGGAGCGCAGCACACCTTGGACCTCGCTCATGGCGGCGGTCAGATCACCAGAACTCATCGACCCGGAGGTGTCCACGACCGCCGCCACCCTGACGGACGGCGCTCGCATGACGGGAGTGATGATCCCTGGTATCGGACGACGAGATGGTCGGGCGTAGCTGTAGTTCACCCGCCCAGCACGGTCGGCCACGGCGCGACGAATTGCCGCTCGCAGCAGGCGATCCCAGGAGACGGACGGAGGGGCTAGAACGGCATCCGCCCACCGGGTCAGGCCGACGGGCATGTTGCCTCGCCCCGCCGCCGCGCTGGCAGCCTGCACATCGGTGGCGACCTGGCGGCGCACCAGGTCGGCCTCCGCAGGTGACAGCGGCGCACCGTCCCCGGCGGGCAATCCCGCCTGCGCCGGCAACTCGCCGCGCACGCTCTCGCACCCAGCGCCCGAACCGCAGCCCCCGCCGCCGTCGTCCGGCAGGCCCGGTTCGCCTTTCGGCTCTCCGTGCGACGGTGGACGCAGGACCGCGTAGTACTGCTCGGCCAGTTCCCCCGGCGGGCATCCCAGCGCGGAAGGGGTCACGGCCCCTTCGGGCAGCGGCACTCCTGCCGCCAGCAGGTCGTCGTTGATCTCTGCATCTCCGGCCAGGTTCCACGCCAGGTGGTCCAGCGGCGGGGCCAGCACCGCAGCCCGCGCCGCATGGTCGCGGAGTAGATGACCGACCTCGTGCTGCAACACCGCGCCCGCCGTCACTGGCTCCCACCGATCCGGCCCGATCAGCAGCGCGGGATCGAGGTACAGCCGCCACGCGCCGTCCACGGCGAACGTCCCCAAGCCGGGGACCGCTACCGGGCTGGCAGCAAACAGGGCATGCATGAAGTACGGGGCCTGTTCGGCGGCTGCCAGGCGGGCCAGCCGGAACGCGTCCTGCTCGGCGCCGCTCAGCGTCCGGGCCGTCCCGGACCGCCCGCTCACGCCGCACCTACTC
>CALMAR010000445.1 GCA_937859855.1 uncultured Kineosporia sp. | reverse complement strand
CCCCGAAACGCGGCGCAACGTCGAGAACCTCTACAGCACCGCCGAAGTCACCGCAGGCGACATCGCCGACATCATCGCCTTCGCCCTCAGCCGCCCCCGGCGCCTGGCCATTCACGAAGTCTTGATCCGGCCATCAGGGCAACCCTGATCCGAAACGGTTCACCTGACCCAGAACCACGGCGAGTGTGTGCATGGCCGGGAGGGCACGTGACAGCTGACGACACCGGCGAACAGATCAGTGAACACCATGATGAGGTCTCTCCGCTCGAACTGTTCTTCGACCTGGTGTTCGTTTTCGCTGTCTCTCAGCTGTCCCACCACCTGCTCGACCATCTCGGCTGGCGAGGGGCCGCCGAGACCGCAGTCCTGCTCGTCGGCATCTTCGGCATCTGGTCCTACACCAGCTGGGGATCAGCCCTCCCCGGCGTCCAGCAGTCAGCACATCGCTGGACCATGCTCGCCGTCATGATCCTCGGGCTATTCATGAACGCCGGGATAGGCCGAGCCTTCGACGACCAGCCGTGGCTATTCGTCGCTCCATTCCTGGCCTGCCGGATCGGCCCAGCGTTGCTGTGGCTAGTGACCGCAGCCCAGCTGCGCGACCACTACGCGGCGATGCTGACGTGGTTCCTCATTACAGCTATCGCCTGGATCGCAGGAGCCCTTGTCTCCCCGGAGGTTCGCCTGTGGTGGTGGACCGCCGCAGCCGCCGGCGAACTAGCAGGCACCTGGCTTGCCCACCCAGTGCCCAGACGACACCGCTTCCGCACCAGCACAGTCCACTTTAGCCCTGGCCACATGCTTGAACGCAGCCGCCTCTTCCTCCTCATCGCGCTCGGCGAAGGCATCCTCACCACAGGCACCGCAGTGGCCGCGGCCACGCCGTCGCCGGCAATGTTCGCAACCGCCACCCTGCTCCTGATCGCGATTATCGCCCTGTGGGCCCTGTACTTCGGCGGATCAGCCAAGCTCATCGCCGAACAAGCCGCCACCACCCAAGATCCCCTCCGTGCAGCACGCATCGCTGTGAATACCCAGATCCTGGTCCTTGCCAGCCTCATCAGCCTCGCCGTTGCCAACGAGATCTACATCCACAACCCCACCCGAACCGGCGACGCATCCCTAAGCCTGCTGATGTTCGGCGGCCCAGCCCTCTACGTCGCCGTGCAGAACGGCTACGCCTGGTCCCTCACCAGCCGCATCCCCGCTCCCGGGCTCATCGGCCTCTCCGCCCTCGCCATCGGCGGCCTCATATCCACAATCACGACACCAGTCCTATCCGCCAGCATCCTCTGCGCAACGCTTCTACTGATCGCACGAGTCGGCACCCTGGACGCCACCCTTCAGAAGGTCTAGTCCCGTCTCGGGCGTTTCTGCATCGACTCCGGTCGCCGGGTGATCGGACGCGCAGATAGGTCCCTGGCTCGCACGACCTGTCCCGTCCGATCATGAGTGAGGACTGCCGTAGCCGACGGCCCTTGGTACAGGGCACCTTCTGCGGGAATGAATGTACACCCGTGCGGGTTCACGGCTAATGTGCGTGACCTCATGAAGCCTCAAACTGATCTTGGAACAACTCCAGAGCCGCACGAGCACCCTGTCGACCCGGAGCGGGTAGCTCGTGCCCGGATGCGTGGGCTGTCGGCGGAAGACGCCGGACGATTGAGCAGCCTGCTGTCTCTGCTGTCAGATCCAGTAAGAGCCCGAATCCTGTACGCCTTGGACGAGGTGGAAGAACTGTGCGTCGGCGACCTCGCCCTGGCTCTGGAAGCGACGGAGGACTCGGTCGGCTATGCGCTACGGCTGTTGCGGACGGCTGGGATGGTCAGCACCCGCAAGGCTGGGCGGGTCGTGTACTACCGGCTCGCCGCAGGATTCCCAGAGCCGTTGCGCGAGCACTGCCTGCGGCGCCTCGTCGAACTTACGCGCACCTCCCCCGGCGAGGAGGACTGAGATGGATGTCGTCGGCGCAATTGCTCGCGCGTTGGAGCTGGCCGGATCGATGACCTGGGAAATCACCTGGGCCCTGATTCTCGGCTTCCTGCTCTCCGCCATCGTGCAAGCTGTCGTACGCCGCGAAGCCGTGACCCGACTGCTCGGCGATGACCGGCCCCGCACCCTGGCGCTCGCCTCCGGGCTAGGCGCTGCGTCCTCGTCCTGCTCCTACGCTGCCGTCGCGCTGGCCCGCTCGCTGTTCCGCAAGGGCGCGAACTTCACCTCCGCGATGGCGTTCGAGATCGCCTCCACGAACCTGGTCATCGAACTTGGAATCATTCTGGTCCTACTGATCGGCTGGCAGTTCGCGGTCGCGGAGTACATCGGCGGCGCCGTCATGGTCGCGGTCCTGGCCATGCTGTTCCGGTTCTTCCTGCGCCCAGGTCTGGTGAAAGCCGCACGCACACAAGCAAACAAGGGCTTGGCCGGCTCGATGGAGGGCCACGCTGCGATGGATATGAGCGTCGCGAAAGGTGGCTCGCTGTTCCGGCGGTTGTCCTCCCCGTCCGGGATTACGTCGGTGAGTCACATCTTCGTGATGGAGTGGGCGGCGGTACTGCGCGACATCGTGATCGGCCTGCTCATCGCCGGAGCCATCGCCGCATGGGTGCCGGACACCTTCTGGCAGTCGTTCTTCCTGGTGGATCATCCGCTGCTGGCCAAGATCTGGGGGCCCCTGATCGGCCCGGTCGTGGCCATCCTCAGCTTCGTCTGCTCGATCGGGAACGTGCCCCTGGCCGGTGTGCTGTGGAACGGCGGCATCAGCTTCGGCGGGGTGGTCAGCTTCATCTTCGCCGACCTGCTCATCCTGCCGATCCTGCTGATCTATCGGAAGTACTACGGCACCCGGATGACCCTCTTCCTCACCATGACCTTCTACGCAGCCAGCGTCATCGCCGGATACGTCGTCGAAGTCGTGTTCACCCTGGCCCGCCTCATCCCCGGCGAACGACATGCTCAGATCGAGATGGTGCACATCTCCTGGAACTACACCACCTTCCTCAACATCGTGTTCCTGCTCCTGGCGGCCGTGCTGATCATCCGATTCCTGCAGACCGGTGGCATGGCCATGATGCAGATGATGAATGGCGGCCCGGACGACATGACCGGACACGACCACGCCGAAGACCAGCACGGCGCCGGTCACCGCGGGAATGACCATGGCCAGCACCATGGACACAATCACACGGGTTCGGCTGGGGATACGAGGCCTAAGCGATGAGAGCCATCTGGGGGGGCGCACGGTGGCTCGTCTTGGCGGTCCTAGTCTTCGGCACTGCCGCAATGCACACCCAGATGCCCGGCCTGTGCGGAGGCGTTGACATGACCGGCCGATCCGGCGAGATGTCAACCCAGGCGGCCATGAAACGCCCTGCTGCCAGCGCGCCGCCGATGACCGAGTTGCAGGGCGCATCGGCGGTCATGAGCGAGACCCAGAGCGCGACAACGAATCTCAGCCATAAGGATGGCCCAGGCCGGCAAGCCGTGTGATGACCTCGGTGTGCCAGGCGACGTTGCCACCTAACCATTTGGTCCTGACCGCTGCTCTGGTCGTCATCGTTCTGATCACGCCGCCGCTGCTGAATCAGCTAGGGCAGCTGAGGCGGCGCTTACGCGCGGAACGGTGGTTTTGGGCGCCACCCTTTCAACGAGCGTCTTTAGGCATCTGGCGGATCTAGGTGAGGGAATCCAGCGCAGCAGGTCGCTGCCGCGACGTCCCTACCGCATTTGACCTCAAGGAGCACATCACTCATGCGCATCTATGTCCGTCTTGCCGGCCTGGCCGGAGTAGCCGTTCTCTCCCTCACCCTGGCCGCCTGCGGCGGCGGATCAGAACAGCCGGGGTCTGTTCCCGGCATGACACACACCACGCCCACAGTGTCCTCATCAGCAACTCCAAATGGCGAGGGTTCAGCCGATACCGAGCACAATCAAGCGGACGTCTCGTTCGCCCAAGCCATGATCGTCCACCATCAGGCCGCCATCGCCATGGCAAAACTTGCATTGACCCGAGCCTCTAGCGCGGAGGTCAAGAACCTCGCGCGCCGGATCGAAGCGGCGCAAAGCCCGGAGATTAGCCAGATGACCCGGTGGACCTGGAACCAGCCCATGAGCATGGGGACCTCTATGGAAGGCATGGACATGGGGTCAGAGATGGGAATGATGAGCCCCACGCAGATGAATCAATTAGCCGCCGCTACCGGGAAGGACTTCGACCGGATGTTCCTGCAGCTAATGACCGCTCATCACCAAGGCGCCATCAGCATGGCCAAGGCCGAACAGGCCGACGGCGTCAACTCGCAGGCCATCGCGCTGGCCAAGGCTATTCAGACCTCTCAGACGAACGAGGTCGCACAAATGAGTCAGATGCTGGATGGCATGTGACAGCTGCTCAAGCCCAAGAGGCCCCAGCCACAAGATAGGGCCCTCGAAGCGGTACAACAATGATTCAAGAGCGAAAACGCGGGGAAACGTTAGGTGTGCCATGCCCAGCGACCGGAAGCATGGACAACGGGCACACATGGTGGGTCAGTGAGCCGAGTTCAGATCTTCTTTTAAATTTAATGGGTGCGGTCTTCGTCAGATCGCACATCCGGTCTGGTCGGCATGCGGCTTGCCACGATTGAGGCGGCGTTGGCGCCCGCCTCGTCGACCCATGCGGCGTAGACGCGCAAGGTAGTCGTGCCACCTCCGCCGTGGCCAAGTCGACCAGCGACGGTGCGGAGGTCGACTCCTGCGGCCAGGAACTCGGTGGCGTTGTAGTGGCGGAGCTTGTGCAGGGTCGTCCTGATTCCCAAGCGGCCGACCATGCGCTCATACCGCTGACTGACGGAGTCCGGCACCAGCGGCGACTCGCAATCCGGGGCGGCCGAGAAGAAGGCATCCGGCTTGATCTTCAGTTTCAACTTGGCCGCATCCGCGTCGTGCCCCGCGGTCGCTTCCTGCGCCCTCGTGTGGTGGCCATGAGGGCAAGCTACAACAGGCTCGCACCAGATTTGATCCACGATCATGTTCAGAGACGATCATGGAATCGGAGAACATGCAGTTCAGAAGGAGTGGGGCAGGCGGGGTTCGAACCCGCGACCGACGGATTATGAGTCCGCTGCTCTGACCTGTTGAGCTACTGCCCCCTGGCACCATCATCGCTGCCCAGAGGACTCTACCCAGCCGGGCCACCGGGACGCCTCACACCGTCGAGCCGCCTCAGGCCGCGGCTAAACAAGCTGCTCAGCGAACGGCTTGGTGCCATCGACGACGAGATCGGCATAGACGTCAGGCCGATCCCTTTCCAGATAGACGTTTTCGTCGGCGTACCACTTCAGCCAGTTGCGCTCCACTTCGTCGTACGGCCGTCCGTCAGCCAGATCACGGGCCATGCCCCGCTGGAAACACAGCTCGAACGGCGTATCCACGAAAATGCCGAAGCTCAGATAGGGCCGGAACTCCAAGCGCAGAGCGCTGACCCCCTCGAGGATCGTGATCGGCGTGACGGGCTGATCCACCACCGGATCGCGCTGCTCGTCCCACCAGGACGACAAGGGATAGCTGAGGCTCGTGCCACCCTGGGAAAGTGGATGCAGCACATACGAGATGAGCGATGGCCACCAGTTCACCGGGTTGGCCATGCTGGCGAAATCGTCGGTGTGAACGATCTCGGCAGCGAATCGCTGCGACAACATCGAAGCCAGGGTGGATTTACCCGAGCCTCCGTGTCCGTCCACCCCGACCAGCTTCGTCGTCAGGCCCCGGGACGGCCACGACGCGGGATCGAGTGAAGTCATGAAGGCGAATCGAGCGAGACCATCACGTTGGCTCCGACACGCTGGAAACCCAAGCGGGCGTAGACGCGGTTGGACGTGGGGTTGCTCTGATCGGTGTACAGCATGCAGTATTCCGCGCCGCGGCCGAAACCGGTGCGAGCGGCACAGGCCGTGACGGCAGCACCGAATCCCCGGCATCGGAAGTCCGGCGCTGTGTACACCGGGCCGATCCGGCACACTGAAGCTGCGGGCCCATGCAGTCCGGCCAGACTCGTCAGGATACCCTCGCACTCCCAAACCATCAGACCGCCTCGCTGGACTCGCTGGACCGCCTCGTCCGTAACACTGGCCTGGGATCGGCCCGGAAAGGTCTCCCGATAAAAGCCTCGTAGCAATACATCCACCGCTGAGAGGTCGCCCGGCCCAGCTGCCCGGCCCAAGCCCGGTGCTGGCGGTCCAGCTGGAGCGTGGTGAAGCTCGTGGATCCACTCATTCATGATCAGCCGGTCCGGGCCACCGCCACTCTGCTGCCAGGCAGTGACGAAGGCCGCTACGTCGGCATGACTTCCGCTCAGGGCGCCCAGCTCGTCGCCTCGCTTGGACAACACATCAGTCAGGAGGCGGGCGATGTCGGACCGATCTCCTTCTGGCAGAGGAGAAAGCATCAGATTCAATCCGATGCTGTGCATGGCTGCGGCCACGATCGCGCCGGCGTCCTCAACCAGATACCAACGAGTCAAACCGGTCGGCCGACCGGCAACTGCATCGCTCAATCGGGTGGCGATGACGTTGGTCGCGGTCCGATGCGCCATCAGAACCGGGTCGACCCGAGCTGCGAAAGAAGCAGCATCCTCAGGGCTGCCGGCGTCCTCGAAGACCAACACGTCCATGATTCACCCCTGCCCGCAGATCGGGCCCAGCGCCAGCGCTTTTCGCTGTACTACTCATTGCCGCGCACGATACGGGCGAGGTTGGACACATCCTCGTCGCCGAAGCCTATGTCCACCAGTTCATTCTCTTGATCCGCCACCAGTCCGGTGACGGCGAGCGACAGGCCAAGTTCTTGGGCTTCCCGTATCGCGATCCGAATGTCCTTCAGATGCAAAGACGTTCGGAATCCGAGCGGGTAGGAGTCCGAGAGCATGTTCGCCGAGCGGTGCTGCAGCACCCACGAGCTGGCCGCTCCAGCCGACAGCGCGGTCACCAGTTCCTCGGCGGGCAGGCCGAAGCGCTGGGCGAGGACCATGCCTTCAGCTACACCGGCGTATCCGCCGGCCAGGATGACCTGATTGACCGCCTTCGCGGCCTGACCCGATCCCGCCGGTCCGAGATGGGTGATCCGGGCCCCGAATGTCTGCAGCACCGGCATCGCCTGCCGCACCGCTTCGTCCGTCCCGCCGACGAAGATGGTCAACGCGCCCCGCTGTGCTCCCTCGGACCCGCCCGACACCGGCGCATCCGCGAACAGACAGCCGTTCTCAGCCAGTCGTTCGGCCAGAGACCGAGCCATGGTCGGCGATGTGGTGGAGCCGTCCACCAGGACCGCGCCTCTCGGCAGAGTTGACGCGGCGCCGTCCGTTCCGAAGACCACAGCCTCCAAGTCGGGATCGTCGCTGACGCAGGTCAGCACCGCGTCCGATCCGGCGGCCAGCTCCGCCGGGGACGCCGCCCGCTGCGCACC
>CALMAR010000444.1 GCA_937859855.1 uncultured Kineosporia sp. | reverse complement strand
GGTCAGTGCCGGTCGAACTCGCCCTTACGCACGCCGTCCAGGAAGACGTCCCACTCGTGCGGCGTGAACACGAGCAGGGGCCCGGCTTTGTCCTTCGAGTCGCGGACGCCGACACCGGACCTGTGGATGGCCACCTCGACGCCGCCGACCGTTCCGGAGCCGGCTGCCTTATGGAACGCGTCCTCTGGGAAGCGTGGATCGGTCATGCGGTCCTCCTGTGATCAAGGGCGAGATAGCTCTGGAGCGGCTGGGATGCGGCGATGGCGGAGCCTCGCCATGACCGGTAGCGCGTGACGATCGCCGGGCTCGAGGTGAGACTGACGCTGGTCCAGTTGCCGTCTGGGTCGTAGTTCATGCGGGCGGCGGTGTCATCAACAAGCCAGAAATCATGGCCGAGGAAACGTGAGGTCCCCCGAGATGCGACCCGGATGTCCTCCCCGGCCGCGGCGGTGACCGGGTAGATGCAGTTGAGTTCGAAGTCGACGTAGGGCGACCACGGCTCCGACACGACGTGGACCCGGCTGATAGTCGCGCCCGCCCCCGTCGCCTCGCGGATGAATCGAGTCCATTCGTCGAGCCAGCTGGTGCCGATGACGGCCCCGGCCTGGTATTGGGCGAACGGTTCTTCCTCAAGTTCGCTGACGTAGTAGTCCAGTTGCTCAAGCCGGAATGCGCTGTATCTGAGCAGGTCAGGGAAGAGGGCGGCGTATTCGGCAGGGGTGAGTTCCCGCCAGGACTCGCTCATCATTCCCCCTCAGATGTGTCATTCCTTCTCACCGTAGGTGGCGGTGCTGCCTATGTGAAGGCTATTCGGGAATACTCTGGGCTACTCTTCCGGTCGTGACAGGAGCCGCATAAGTGGATCAAGCGACCCGGCTGGCCAGGCGTGCATCCCTGGCCGCCGAACTTAACCGGCTCCGCGTCCGGGCCGGCCTGTCCACCACAGAACTCGGCCGCCTCGCCGGCTTCTCCCAAGCCAAGGTCTCCCGCATGGAGAACGGGCAAGTCCAGGCCGGCCCTGAAGACGTCCGGAAATGGACCCAGCACACCGGCGCCGCCCCCGCCGAAGCCGGCGCCCTCATCGACGAAGCCACCGAACTCAAGCTGATCGCCCGAACCTGGCAGCAGGCGTTCGCGGCCGGCATGGCCGCACGCCAGGCCGACATGGCCCGCCTCGAAGCGGAATGCCTGACCGCACGGATCCTCGCCGGCGCCCTCATCCCGGGCCTGCTGCAGGTCCCGGCCTACGCCAGCGCCATCTACGGAATGCTGCGTGAAGTGCGGCCGGACGAGATCGGGACCGCTGTCGCCGCCCGCATGGCCCGTCAGCAGGCCCTCTATCGGGACGGGGCAGCTTTTACGTTCATCGTCGGGGAGCTGGCGCTGGAGTACCTGCCGGAAGCGGCCGACGACGGCGCCGCCTGGAGGCAGCAGGTGGAGCGGCTTCTGCTGCTGGCTGACCTGCCGGCCGTCGAGCTGCTGGTGCTGCCGAACCGGCCGGGCTGGCCCCTGTTCCCGAACGCAGTGATCAACCTCTACCACCTGCCGGACGAGCATGTCGGCGTGATCGAGGATCCTGAGGGTGGCGAGCGGATCCTCGCAGCCGGAGCCGAGTTCGACGCGGAGGTCGCACGCTTCGACGCCCTGCGCGACCGGTGCCTTTCAGGCCGCGATGCCGCCGAACGGGTGACGGCCTCCCTGCTGTAAACCCCGGTTCCAAGCACGAAACGGCTCCCCCGTGGGGCCGTTTCTGCGTTTGCAACAGGTTATCCCTTGTGATGCAGACCTATGCAGAGTTAGTCTCATGCCAGGGATGACGAGAGGGGACACGGGATGGCACCAGAGACGCAGGTGACGCAGATGAATCTGCTGAGAATCAGCGAGGTCGCCTCCATCCTTCGCGTCTCGAAGGCCACCGCGTACCGGCTCCGCGAGGAACAGGCCTTCGAATCGATCATGGTCCGCGGCCAGTACCGGGTGCCCGAGTCGTCACTCAGGACCTACATGACGCCCAAGCCGAAGGAGGTGATCGCGTGCACCCGCCGACCCTGATCGCGCGTGCCCCGATCACCGACGAGTGGGCCACGGCTGGATCCTGCGGCGACCTCTGCATCCTTCTGATCCGCAGCGACGTCGGCGAGATCCGCGGCCGGGTTCTCGCCGCCCACTGCGCCGCCGCGGACGCCGTGTGGATCACGCCCACATACACGGCCGTCGCGGACCTCGGCGGAGCGGAAGCGGCGTACGCGACGGACGGCGCGGAATCCCTTCTGGTGATCGACCCGCACACCGCCAGGTGATGTCCGGTGGTGCGTCAGCTGCCGGTGCCGGGTCCCCCCCGGTGAATGTCAACGAAATCAAGGAGGAAGTAGTGAAGGGATGGGAAGCCACCAAGGCCGTCGTGCTGGCTGCAGCGGATAAAAAGGATGACGGCGGCTTGTCGCTGAACGTCGACGGGATCAAGCAGTTCGCGTTCCAGATCATCGCGCTTCTGTTGCTCGTGATCGCGGCCGGGATCGTGATCAAGTCCGGGAAGGCCAAGATCAGCGACAACGCCTCGACGGCAGCGAACATCGCCATCGCCGGGTTGATCGCCATCGCGGGCCTCGCACTGTTCAAGTTCGGCGGCCAGCTCGGCGACCTGGTGTTCTCCGGATGAGCCCGGTCCGCACCGATGACCCGGTCCGCACCGATGACCGGATCCATTCGGTCCGTGGCCGGTGGATCGAGGCCCGGGGCGTGGTCCTGCCTTTCTTCTGGACCTACGTCACTTGGGGCGTGTTCGCCGGGATCGGTGCGGTGGTGGCCCTGCTCTCCCTGCTCGGCGGCGCGTCGATCAAGAACGCGCTGACAGCCGGTGCCCTGTTCGGGGCGCTAGCGGCGATGTGGGCCGGAGTGCAGATGGACTCCGATCGCGGCCTGCGGGGGGTGCTGGCGATCCAGCGGGCGGAGATCACCACCTGGTGGGCGCAGCGGATGCGGGCAGCAAGGTCAAGAACAGACGGCAAGCAGGCGCACCTGTGCCTGCAGAAGGTGCGGAGGGGCGGATGAGTCACGGACATGGGCTGCCGTTGCGTGAAGTGCAGGGGAACCTGACGCTCACCAGCGACACGGTGGCGGGATGGTGGCGGCTGGCGGGCACCCGATGGGCGTTCATGTCGGGTGCGCAGCGGGCGCAGGTGCTTGCTCAGGCGGTGAATTCTTGGTCCGCGCTGGCGGGGGTGACAGCGTGCGACCGGACCCGGGTACATCTGCGGGTGACGACCCGGCCCTACCCGGCCGCACAGTGGGCCGAGGACTACGACGCCGAGGTCCGCAGCCGGGCGCAAATCCCCGACGCCCGGGCCTGGTCCGAGCACCTGGTTCAGGCCCAGCGGGCCATGCGCGGGCAGGTGAACCTCGCCGACACTGAGGTGTTCTTGGGAGTTGACCTCGCGCCTCGGTCCCTGCTGGGCAAGCTGCGCCGCGGCGGCTCCGACACAGACCGGCGCAAGCTGGATTCAGCCCTCACCCGGGTCGACCACGCCCTGTCGCAGCCGGGCCTAGCCGGCGTAGCGCTCGGAGCAGACCAGCTGGAGTGGCTGATTCACCGGTCGGTGGCACTACACCTCCCAACCCCGGCTCGGCAGCAGGGCGCTCTCCTCGGCGAGGACATGTTCACGTTCACCGATGGGGTGGAGCTTGAGCAGTCCCCGTCCGGGCAGTCGACCCAGGTGTGGTCCAAGGCCCTGCGAGGCGGGCGGGATGAGTCGCGGCACGTCGTGGTTCTATCCATGGGCCGCCCCGAACCGCTGAACACGCCCGGCGGCCACGAGCCGTTCCTGGCCTACGCCCGGCGCCTGCCGTTTCCGGTGGAGATCAGCGCACACCTGGAGATCCTGACCGGCAGTCAGGCCCGGAAGCACGTGCAGCGGAAGCTGGACCTCATCCGGGACCAGATCGCGCAGCGGCACCGTAACGACCTGGACATGCCACCGGAGCTAGAGATCGTTCAGCGACGAGCCATCGAAGTCCGGCACGAGATGGACGAGGGTGACCGGGCTGCCGCGTCCCGCGCTGTCGGCCCGATCCGGTTCGCCGTTTCCGGTGCGACCGAGGCGGAAGCGCTGGATCGTGCGCTGGCCCTGCAGGAGCATTACGCCGAGTACCGGATCCCGATCGAGCACCCAAGGGCGCAACGGGCGCTCCTGTCGGAGTTCGTGCCCGGCTCCCGGCAGATCACCCCAGCTCACACCAGGCACATGCCGCTGTCGTTCTGGGTGGCTGGGGTGCCGACCCTGGATTCGACGGCGGGGACGCCGACGGGAATGTTCCTGGGCCCGACCGTGGGCGCGTCCAAGCGGCCAGTGTTCTTCGATACCCATCACGCCCTGTACGCGGAGCAGACGGGCTTCACGCCGATCATCGGCGAGCTCGGGTCGGGCAAGTCGAACCTGATGGGGAAGATCGTCCACGGTGCGGTGCTGCGCGGAGTGAAGTGCACCGTGCTCGACCCGTCCGGGACGCTGGCGCGGCTCACCGCGATGCCGGTACTTGCGGGGCTGTCCCAGCACATCGATCTGACGTCCGCCCCGGCGGGAACGCTGAACCCGTTCGCGCTGGTCCCGCTGCCTGAACTGCAGGACTTCCGGACCCACTCGGCGTACGCGGACGCAGCCCGGGAGACGCTCGCGGCGCAGCGGGTACTAGCCGGCGACATCCTCAAGATGCTGCTGCCGCCAGTGATGCTTAAGGACCCACGGACCGGATTCGTGATCACTTACGGGCTGGATCGGGCCGCGCGAACAGCCGGCCACGTGACTGCCCCTGGGTCGGGACGGTCCCTCGGCGATGTGGTCGCCGCGATCCGAGAATGCGACGACCCGGACCACCGGGCGTGGGCGAAGCACGTCGCCGCCGAGCTGGCCGCGATGCAGGATGCGCCGCTGGCCCGGCTGCTATTCGCCCCAGTCTCCGACGGCGCGAACCTCCTCGAAAAGCGGGCGCCGAAGGCGCTTCTGGTGCTGACGCTGGCCGGTCTGGTCCTGCCGCAGGTGGGATCAGACCCGGACACCTGGACCGTAGCGGAACGCCTCGCCGTGCCGCTCATGCACTTGGCGGCACAGCTGGCGACCGAGCGGGCGTTCACCGCGAACCGGGAAGCACCGAAGCTGCTGGGGCTGGACGAGGCCCACTTCCTGGCCCAATGGTCCACCGGACGGGCGCTTCTCGCCCGGGTCACCCGGGATTCCCGGAAACACCGGCTGAGGGTGCTGGCCGCATCGCAACTCCCCCAGGATGTCCTGGGGCATTCGGTGGGCGGCCTGACCAACGAGGTGTTCATCGGCCGCCTCGAGGCACCAGACGCCCAGGCGGCGGCACTGCAGATGCTGCGCGTCCAGTCAGGTGACGGATTCGAAGCAATCCTCGGCGGTCTGTCGCAGCCGGACCCGACGGGACGGGGCCGGGCGGGAGTTCCTGATCCGGGACGCCGCCGGCCGGGTCGAACGGTTCATGGTCGACCTGTCCCACGAGCCGGACCTGGCCCTGGCCCTGTCACCCGATCGGCCACTGCCGCAGGAATGGCTCACCGGGGAGGCCGCCGCGTGAAGCGCCTCCTCGCGACGGTCCTGCTCGCCGTCGCCGCTGTGCTCGCTGCACCGGTCGCGGCACACGCCGCAGACGTTGCAGCGGCCGCAGCACAGGCGATCGACCTGATACCGGGTGGCGGGTGCGGTGGCCCGGAGCCGGTGATGCCGGGCCGTGGCGCGGTGGGATGGCTGGCTCCCGAGCCCAAAGTGCCTCCTGCGCAGGCTGACCCGTTCGACCCGCAGTCCGGGACCAGCATCTACGAGCAGTACGGGCTGTCGCCATTCACATGGCATACGTGCGACCTGAACAGCCGGCTCACCCCCGACGCCCTGGACGTCGGCTCCTCAGTGACGACCCTGCTGGCGAACTGGATTTTCCTCCTCCCGACCCTGCTGATCGCCCTGTACGCGGCGCTCGCCGGGGTGGCCCTGCACCCCGATTCGTGGATCACGATCATCCGGCCAGCGCTGACATCAACGGTCGATGCGCTCTACCAGGGGCTGACCCTGCCCCTGGCAGCAGCCGTCTTCATCGCGTTGTCCGTGGTGATCCTGTGGCGGTCGAGGTCGGCCAGCGTGTCGAAGATCGCGACATCGCTTCTGCTGGTGGTGCTGATCGGGTGCGGCCTCGGCGTCATCGTGTCCGACCCGTTCCGGGTGGTCGACCTGGGCTCAAGCGCAGCACCGGCTGTCGTCGGCGGCGTCAACAATGAGGTCTCCACCTCGCCGCTGGGGAAGGGAGTGTCCGATCCGGCGGTGGCCGCCGCCGGAAACGTCACCGAATCCGTCCTCTACCAGCGGTGGCTGGCCGGCATGTTCGGCGACTCCACCTCTCCTGCCGCTAAGCGGTTCGGGCCTCGCTTGTTCAAGGATTCAGCGTTCACGTGGGCGGAGGCCGCGCAGATCAAGGCCAGCCCGGCCAGGGCGAAGCAGCTGGCCCAGGCCAAGAAGGACGACTACCACGCGGCGATGGGCGAAGTGCAGGACGCCGACCCAGCCGCCTACGAGTACGCAACCGGACGTGACAGCACGAACCGGCTCGGGCAGGCGCTCATCGCGATCTTCGCCGCGATCGCCTGCACACCGTTCCTCATCGCGTCCATGATCATGCTAATCGCGGTGCCGCTCGTGCTGGTCGCCGCGGTCGTCATGTTCGTCATGGGCGGCATCCTGGGCGTCTTCTCCGGTGAGACCACCAAGTTCACCCTCGGGCCCTTGAAGATGGCCGGCTCCGCAATCCTCAACGCCATCATCTTCGGCGCCGCCACCGCGCTCGAGGTCCTGGCCGCGAACGTGCTCCTCTCCCCCGACTCACAACTGCCGGCGTGGCTGGGGGTCGTCCTGGTCGGAATCATGTCGGTGATCCTGTGGCGCGCCACCAAGCCGTGGCGCCGGTTCGCCAACCTCGCCGGCCACCGGTACCGCCGCCTCCCTGGCCTCGTCAAGGCCGGTGTCGGCGGCTGGGTGGCCGGGAAAGCCGCAGCGGCAGCTGAAGGCCGCCGGGAGGACGCGGAACGGCGAGCCAGTCCCGGTGAGGACGTCCCGGTCCAGCCGTCGGAGCAGCCGTCCGTGCACGTGTCCGTGTACGACCTGCCGGTGGCCGGCACGCCCGCGCTGCCTTCAGCTCACGAGGGTGCGGTGTTCGAACCGGCCGCCCCGCGTGGCCCGGCCAAAGCCGCCGATGAAACAGACGGCGTGTACCGGATCTGGACCCCTGACGGGGAGTTCGTTGACACCGGCGCGAACGGCACCAGCGGAGAGGCAGGTCAATCATGAACCGGTTCGTCGAGAAGGTCCTCGAGCGGCCAGCAGCCACCACCCTCGTGATCATGTACGTGCTGGCGGCGCTCATCGTGATCATCGCCGGACACTCCGGTCACCATCCAGCCGCGGCTGCCGGCCAGCGGCCAGCACCCGCCGTGACCGTGTCGCCGTCCACCACTGCCGGACCCCTGCCGTCCGCCACCACACCTGCGCCTACGGCTGCCCCGGTCCCAGCCGACGACGGTGTCGCCTCACAGGACGACCAGCGCCGGGCCAGCGACATCGCCTTCCGATGGGCACAGGCCTACGTCGACCACACCGGCGGCTACGGCGCATGGCTGTTCGCAGTCCGCACCTACACCACCCCCGGCCTGGCGGCAGCGCTCGCGACGGTCGACCGGGCATCCATCCCAGCCGCGCGTGTCGTCTCCCGCCAAATCGAAACCCCCGGGGACGAGGCCTGCTTCATCACGGTCCGGCTGTCGACCGGGCAGGCATGGACGGTTACGACGGTCCGCTCCGGCCAGACCTGGCTGGTCTCCGACGTCACCCCAGCGAGCGCAGCATGATCCTCAAGCTGGCCGCTGTGGCTGGCGGACTGGCCGGCGCCGCCGGGCCACCCCTGCTGCTGGTGATCGTGGCCATGGGATCCAGCTCAAGCACTACCGCCGCGGAGGCCTGCGCTGTACCCCTCAGCCCGGGCGCCGGGACCGCACTCACCGCACCCGGGGTGGCGACCCTCGAAGGGGCAGAGCAGTCGGTGAACGCCCGCACCATCGTCGCGACCGGGATCCGGCTCGGCGTTCCCGCCAAGGGCTTGGTGGTCGGGATCGCGACCGCGATGCAGGAGTCTGGGCTGCGGAACCTTGCCTATGGCGACCGGGACTCGGTCGGCCTGTTCCAGCAGCGGGCCGGGTGGGGCACCTTCGCGCAGCGCACCGACCCGGCGCAGGCGGCGGCCATGTTCTTCACCGGCGGGCACGCCGGACAGCCGGGCCTACTCGACATCAGCGGCTGGCAGTCGATGCCAGTCACTCAGGCCGCGCAGGCGGTGCAGCGGTCGGCGTTCCCGCTCGCCTACGCGAAGAGGGAAACCCAAGCCCGGACACTGGTCGCGAGGATCGCCCCGGACGCTCCCGGCGACACCGGCCAGGCATGCACGGCCCCGCCCGCCGCTCCGGCCGGCACGTGGGTGCTTCCCGTCAACGGGTACGTGATCACGTCACCGTTCGGGCGCCGCTACCACCCCGTCTACCACCGGTGGACCCTGCACGCCGGGGTCGACCTGGCCGTACCCACCGGCACCACGGTGAGCGCCGCCGCCGCTGGCCAAGTCACGATCGCCGGCGGCTCCGACCCAGCCGGATACGGCCAATACGTGGAAATCGATCACGGCGGCGGGATCCGGACCAGGTACGCCCACCTGTCCCGCGTCGACGTCCAGCTCGGGGTCGTCGATGCGGGCGTGGAAGTCCTCGACCGAGTCGAAGACCAGCGCCCGTCCCCGGTGGCGCCACAGGTGTGGTGACGCGGCCGCCGGCTTGACGATCGCGCCGGCCGGGGGCAGGTTGCCGGGC
>CALMAR010000443.1:5391-5738 GCA_937859855.1 uncultured Kineosporia sp. | reverse complement strand
GATCGTGCCCGAGTCGGCCACCGGCGACATGGGGACCGGGGCGACCGGCGGCCTGGCCGGCGCCATCGAGGACGGCGTGGACGCCGCCGGCTGGCCCTGTGCCGTCCTGCTCGGTGATCTGCCCGCGCTCACCCCGGCCGATCTGAATGAGGCGCTGCTCGCCGCCGCCGCAGCCTTGAAGGACGGTGCCCGGATGGTGTTCGTCCCGGACGCCGACCATACCGGGACGGTGCTGCTGGCGGCCGGTTCGCGGCTGGACCTGAAGCCCCGGTTCGGGCCGGATTCGGCGGCCGCGCCTGCCGCGGCCGGTGCCGGCGTCCGCCATCACCCGCTCCCCCCGCAGCGCC
>CALMAR010000443.1:0-5381 GCA_937859855.1 uncultured Kineosporia sp. | reverse complement strand
GTCGACACCCCGGCCGATCTGGGCGCCGCCCTGGCACTGGGAGCAGGCCCGCGGACCCGGGCCGCCCAGCGCTGACGCAGGCTGAGGCAGGCTGACGCAGGCTGACGCTGGCTGAGTAGGCTGAACCGGTGCAGGCCACGGTGTTTCGTTATGACCCCGAGACGCTCACCGGCGCGGTGATCACCGATCAGGGCCGGGTGCTGCCGTTCGATGAACCGGCCCTGCTGGCCAGCGGGCTGCGGCATCTGCGGCCGGGTCAGCGGCTGACCGCCGAGCTGGACGACGAGGGCCGGGTGTCCGCCCTGCACCTGGGGTCGATCGTTCCGGACTGATCCGTTCCAGATCGAGGATCTCAGTCCCGGTCGTAGTCGGCGCCGAGCTGGTCGAGCTTGTCCTGGAAGAACTCGTAACCGCGGTCGATCAGCCCGATTCCGCGCACCTTCGAGGTGCCCTGGGCGGCCAGCGCGGCGATCAGGTGACTGAAGCCGCCGCGCAGGTCCGGTACGGTGATCTCGGCGCCGTGCAGCTTGGCCGGGCCGGACACCACCGCCGAGTGCTGGAAGTTGCGGGCTCCGAACCGGCAGGCCCGCCCGCCCAGGCACTCCCGGTAGAGCTGGATCTGCGCACCCATCTCGCCCAGGGCCTGGGTGAAGCCGAACCGGTTCTCGTACACGGTCTCGTGCACGATCGAGAGCCCGCTGGCCTGAGTGAGCGCGACCACCAGAGGCTGCTGCCAGTCGGTCATGAAGCCGGGGTGGACGTCGGTCTCCAGCACGATCGAATTCAGGCTGTGACCGGGATGGCTGAACCGGATGCCTTCGTCGCCGATGTCGAGGATGCCGCCGACCTTCCGGAACACGTTCAGGAACGTCATCATCTCCTGCTGCTTGGCCCCCAGCACGGTGATGTCACCGCCGGTGGCCAGCGCCGCGCAGGCCCAGGACGCCGCCTCGGTCCGGTCCGGCAGTGCGCGATGGCTGAAGCCGGCCAGGCGGTCCACTCCCTCGACCCGGATCACCCGGTCGGTGTCGACACTGATGATCGCGCCCATCTTCTGCAGTACGGCGATCAGGTCCATGATCTCCGGCTCGATGGCGGCATTGCGCAGCTCGGGGACCCCTTCAGCCCGGACCGCGGTCAGCAGCACCTGCTCGGTGCTGCCGACGCTGGGATACGGCAGTTCGAGCTTGGTGCCCTGCAGGCCCTGCGGCGCCCGCAGGGCGATCCCGTGCGGCTGCTTGTCCACGATGGCGCCGAACTGGCGGAGCACATCGAGGTGGTAGTTGATCGGCCGGTCACCGATCCGGCAGCCGCCGAGATCGGGGATGAAGGCTTCACCCAGCCGGTGTAACAGCGGGCCGCAGAACAGGATCGGGATGCGGCTGGACCCGGCATGCGCGTCGATGTCGGCGACGTGCGCGTGATCGACGTTGCTGGGGTCCAGCCGCAGCTCGCCCCCGGGACCGGGGACTTCGTCCACCATCACGCCGTGCAGTTCCAGCAGGCCGGTGACCACGGTGACGTCGCGGATCTGCGGCACGTTGCTGAGCACGCTGGGAGCGTCGCCGAGCAGAGCAGCGACCATCGCCTTGCTGACGAAGTTCTTCGCCCCCCGGACCTGCAGCGAGCCCTTCAGTGGCTGACCACCGTGGATGGTCAGCACATCGTGCTGCGCCACCGCCACTTTCCCCGGTGCCTTCGACACCGAATTCACCGCCGACATGGTCGCCTACCTTCCCACTGGATCCTGGATCGGCAAAAAACAGGAGCCGGAGACGACATCGCGTCTCCGGCTCCGGATGTTTCTGCAGCTGCGGCGGGGATCAGCTGCGAGCGGCGGTCTTGCGGGCCGGCGTCTTCTTGGCCGGAGTCGGGGCGGAGGTCTTGGCCGCGGTCTTGCGAGCCGGAGCCTTGGCCGCAACCTTCTTCGTGGTCGCCGTGGCCGCTGAGGACTTGACCGCGGTCTTGGCCGGAGCCTTCTTGGCCGGAGCCTTGGCCAGCGTCTTGGCCGCGGACGAACGCTTGGCCGGCGTGGTCTTGGCCGGAGCCTGGGCCAGGGTCTTGGCCGCCACCGACTTGGACGGCGTCCGCTTCGCCGTCGTCTTGGTGGCAGCGGTCTTGCTGGCCGCCGTCTTGGTGGCCGGGCTGCGGGTGGCCGCCGTCTTGGTGGCAGCGGTCTTGCTGGCCGCCGTCTTGGTGGTGGCCGACTTCTTCGACGCCGCGGCGGAAGCGCCACGGGTGGTCGCGGCCGCCGCACCGGCCACCGGCTTCGGCAGGCTTCGCGGCGCGGCGACGTAGCCCTTGAACGAAGTGCCAGCCCGGAACCGCGGGACGGAAGTCTGCTTGATCCGGACCTTCTCGCCGGTCCGGGGGTTACGACCGGTGCGGGCGTTGCGCACGGTCTTCTCGAACGAGCCGAACCCGCTGATGGTCACCTTGTCACCGCGCACCACGGCGCGGGTGATGGTGTCGATGACGGCGTCCAGCGCGTCTGACGCGGCCTGCCTGCTGCCCAGCCGTACCTGCAGCACGTCGACGATATCTGCCTTGTTCACAGTCTCCTCCGGGAGCACGGATCGAGCCATGCCGCTCGATGTCGTTCATGAAGGTAAGGCCAGACTGGGCAATAAATCCAACACAGAACGACGTCTAATCGTTGTGTCTCAACGCATTCCAGCCCCTGGAAGCTGCTCCGGAGGCCGGATCCAGGACCGTCTCGGACTCGGCCGTCTTGTTCAAACTCATTGACCCGCAGATGGTTTGGACAACACAGAGGTTTGCGCCCAGCTCAGCCGGCCGGTAGCGTGACCGGTTTCCAGGACGGCCGAGAATTTTCGAAATTTGTTATCTCGTCGACGTGCTGAAGGGTCAGCCCGATGTCGTCCAGGCCCTCCATCAGCCGCCAGCGGGTGTAGTCGTCGATTCCGATCGGGACGCTCAGCTGGGCGGCGGTCGCCGTCCGGGCAGCCAGATCGACGGTCACGGTGAGGCCGGGGATCTCTTCCAGTGCGGCCCACAGACGTTCGGCGTCATGCTGGCTGATGGTGGCCGCGAGCAGCCCCTGCTTGCCCGCGTTACCCCGGAAGATGTCGCCGAAGCGCGGCGACAGCACCACCCGGAAGCCAAAGTCGTGCAGCGCCCAAACGGCGTGTTCGCGTGAGGATCCCGTACCGAAGTCCGGACCGGCCACCAGCACCGAGCCGCGGTTGTACGGCTCAGCGTTCAGGATGAAGCCGGGGTCGTTGCGCCAGGCCGAGAACAGGCCGTCCTCGAAGCCGGTCCTGGTCACCCGTTTGAGATACACGGCTGGGATGATCTGATCGGTGTCGACGTTCGAGCGCCGCAGCGGGACGCCGATTCCAGTGTGGGTGCTGAACTTTTCCATCTCGGCCTCTCAGTTGGCGGTCTGCAGGCTGGCGCCGGTCGCGGCGTCGTCCAGATCGGCCGGGGACGACAGCGTTCCCCGCACAGCGGTGGCCGCGGCCACCAGCGGCGAAACCAGGTGCGTACGGCCGCCCTTGCCCTGGCGGCCCTCGAAGTTGCGGTTGGAGGTCGACGCGCTGCGCTCTCCGGCGGTGAGCTGGTCCGGATTCATGCCCAGGCACATCGAGCAGCCGGCGTTGCGCCACTCAGCACCGAACTGGGTGAAAACCTGGTCCAGGCCTTCGGCCTCGGCCTCCAGCCGGACCCGGGCCGAGCCGGGGACCACCAGTACCCGCACGGAATCAGCCTTGCGGCGGCCACGGACCACCTCGGCGGCGGCCCGCAGGTCCTCCAGGCGGCCGTTGGTGCAGGAGCCGATGAACACCGTGTCCACCGGGATCTCGCGCAGCGGGGTGCCGGGCTCGAGATCCATGTACTGCAGCGCTCGTTCGGCTGCTTGCCGGTCCTCCTGGGTCCCGAACGACTCCGGGTCGGGCACGCTGGCCGACAGCGGCAGACCCTGGCCCGGGTTCGTGCCCCAGGTCACGAACGGCTCGAGATCGGCGGCCTGGAGTACCACCTCGGCATCGAAGACGGCGTCGTCGTCGCTCACCAGCGAGCGCCAGAAGGCCACCGCGGCGTCCCAGTCATCCCCCTGCGGCGCGCTCGCCCGCCCATTCAGGTAGTCGAAGGTGATGTCGTCCGGAGCGATCATCCCGGCCCGGGCGCCCGCCTCGATCGACATGTTGCAGATGGTCATGCGGGCTTCCATCGACAGGCTGCGGATCGCTTCGCCGCGGTACTCCAGCACGTAGCCCTGCCCGCCGCCCGTCCCGATGCGGGCGATCACGGCCAGGATGATGTCCTTGGCTGTGGATCCCGGCGGCAGAGCGCCTTCGAGCGTGATGGCCATGGTCCGGAAAGGCTTCAGCGGCAGGGTCTGGGTGGCCAGCACATGTTCGACCTCGCTGGTGCCGATGCCGAGCGCCAGTGCTCCGAACGCGCCGTGGGTGGAGGTGTGCGAATCCCCGCAGACCACGGTCATTCCCGGCTGGCTGAGACCGAGCTGGGGCCCGACGACGTGCACGATGCCCTGCTCCGGATCACCCAAGGAATGCAGCCGGAGGCCGAATTCGGCGCAGTTGCGGCGCAGGGTCTCGATCTGGGTGCGGCTGACGGGGTCGGCGATCGGCTGATCGATGTTCTGGGTCGGGGTGTTGTGGTCCTCGGTGGCCAGGCTCAGATCGGGGCGGCGAACGCGGCGACCGGTCATCCGCAGTCCGTCGAAGGCCTGCGGACTGGTCACCTCGTGCAGCAGATGCAGATCGATGTAGAGCAGGTCCGGCTCCTCCTCGCTGCCCCGCCGGACCACGTGCGCGTCCCAAACCTTCTGTGCCAGTGTGCGGCCCACCCGAATCTCCTCCAGCTCGTGATATCTGACCTGGATCTTGCGTCTCGCCTATTGAGACGGCAATATCGCTCCATGGACAAGAGTAGCGGAGTGGGCGTGCTTGACAAGGCCGCTGGCGTCCTGGGCGCCCTGGAGGCCGGTCCGGCCACGCTGGCTCAGCTGGTGGCCGCCACCGGCCTGGCCCGGCCGACGGCGCACCGGCTGGCGGTGGCGCTGGAGCATCACCGGCTGGTGTCCCGGGATCTGCAGGGCCGGTTCGTGCTCGGGCCACGGCTGGGCGAACTGGCGGCTTCGGCCGGTGAGGACCGGCTGCTCGCCGCGGCTGGGCCGGTCCTGAGTGCACTGCGCGACCACACCGGGGAGAGTGCCCAGCTGTTCCGGCGCCAGGGCGATCAGCGGATCTGTGTGGCCGCCGCCGAGCGCCCGATCGGGCTGCGGGATTCGGTGCCCGTCGGGTCCGCCCTGAGCATGCTGGCCGGCTCGGCCGCCCAGACGCTGCTGGCCTGGGAGGAGCGTCGGCTGCGACGAGAGGTACGCGCGACCGCGA
>CALMAR010000442.1 GCA_937859855.1 uncultured Kineosporia sp. | reverse complement strand
CAGCAGGCTGTTGTTCGTCGACCCCCCGATGTAGGGGCGGTCGGAGGCGGGCCACAGGTCGACCAGCGCGATGTACCAGCCGGCGCCGGCCACCATCGCCGCCAGGCCGCTGAGCAGGTGGAGCACCCGCCGGCCGAACGCGACGGGGGCCGCCAGCAGGTAGGCGGCGCCCAGCCCGGGGACGACCAGCAGGGACTGCCCCATCTTCGTGATGAAGCCCAGGCCGATGAGCAGGCCGGCGACCGCGAACCAGCGGCCGCTGCCGGCCTGGATCGCCCGCACGACGGCGTACGCGGCGGCGGTCAGCAGCAGGGTGAGCATCGCGTCCGGGTTGTTGAACCGAAACATCAGCACCGCCGCCGGCGTCACCGCCAGGGCCAGGCCCGCCAGCAGACCATAGGCCGGTCCGCTGACCCGGCGGACCGTTGCCTGGACCAGCCACACCGCCGCAACGCCTTCGAGCGCCTGCGGCACCAGCATGCTCCACGTGCCGAAACCGAATATCCGGCCTGCGATCTCCATCGGCCACAGGGACAGCGCCGGCTTGTCGACCGTGATCGCGTTGCCGGCGTCCAGGGAGCCGAACAGCATCGCCTTCCAGCTCTGCGTCCCGGCCTGGACCGCGGCAGCGTAGAAGCTGTTGCCGCTGCTCGCACCGAGATTCCACAGGTAAAGGACGGCGGTCATGGCGAGCAGTCCCAGCACGGCCGGCCGCACCCAGGCCGGATCTGTCCTTCTGGTAGGGCTTCCGACAGCAGGCCCGGCAGGGACGGCGGCCGGGCGGTCCGGGACAAGAGTCGTCGTCATGGCGGCAACCGTGGTCCCGTCGAGTGACGGGCACCTGGACGCCGGCTGGGAGATCGTTGTGACGGATCGGCCCCTTTGGCCGGCACAGCAACACGTCAGCTCGTGCCCAGGGTCGCTCCAGACCGCCGGGCCACCGTGGTCGCGACGGAGCGCCACCAGGGTGTCCGGCCAGAGCAATGGAGAGCGACCACGATGAGCATCAGCACCGACCCCGTACCGGGCGTCTCACCTCACGCCATTCCGACCAACCCGGAGAACGCCGTCTTGGCGAGGAGTTCCGTGCTGTCCACGGTACGCGGCAAGGTGGCTGCAGGATTCCTGGTGGTGGCCATGCTCGGCACCGGCGGGTTTGCCCTAAGCCACCTCGGCGGCAGTTCCACCGGCGCCGGGTCGACGGTCGCAGCGGGCGGGCTGGCGGGGGGGGGACCCGCCGGCGGACCCGGCGGTGGACCCGGCGGCGCCAGCGGAGGGGGCGGCAGCTTCACCCCGCCGACTCGGGGCACGATCTCCGCGGTCTCCGCCTCGTCCATCTCCGTGAAGACAACCAGCGGCACCCAGACCTACAAGATCACCAGTGCCACCGAGATCCAGGACAACGGCGCCACGGTGAAGACCTCAGGACTCACCGCCGGGCAGAACGTCGTCGTCTTCACCGGCGCGCCACCGAACTCGACATCGTCCGTCCCCGCCGACACCGCCAACCGGATCATGGCTGGCTCCTCCGCGACCGCCGGCCCCGGCGGCTCCGGCGGCGGTGGCACCCTGCCTTCCTCGGGCAGCGGCACCGGAACCGGGACCACGACCTGAGGTTTCGGTCCAGATCCGGACAGCAGCCAGGTGGCATAGCGACCCGATGCGGTGCGACCGATCGACCGCGCCGCCAGGAGCCCGACTGCGCCGCCAGGACCCCGAGATGGATGCCTGGTCGCGGTTCTGACTTCGTTCGGTGAACAGGTGGGGCCGTGGCTCATGCTTTCGGTGTGGAAAGCGACATCCAACCCGGCGTCCAGAAAGTCGTAGAGGCTCCTGGATTCCGCCGGTGCTGGTCATGACCCCCGTCCTTGCTGTCGGGCTCGGATCTGGGTTCAGGTGGTGGCGGGCCGGTGCGGGTGACGACGTCCCGCACGTGCGCCAGCCGCGAAGGCGCTGGGCGCCGCAAGCGCTGGCCTGTTCATCGATCGACGAACTGTGTCCCGAATAGGTCACGAGCCGGACCGTAGCCAGCATCAGGAGTTGTAAGCCTGAGCCATTTCGGTCGCGAGCTGGATTGCTCGCTTGGCCACCGGGGACACGCTGCGCTTGGCCGGCCAGTAAAGGTGGATTTGGCGTGACGGTGAGGGGTGGAGCGAGTGGAGACGAAGGCGGTCGTCGGTCTCGACACCGACCACCGCAAGTCGGGGCAGGATGGTGAAACCAAGACCAGATCGCACCATGGAGAGCAACGTTTCGTTGTTGGCACTTCGAAAGACGATCCGAGGATGGGCGCTGCTGGCTCGAAAGGCTCGTTCCAGCTGAGGCTGGCCGCATGTCGCTGGCCAGGCCACCATCGATCGGTCGGCCAAGAGGCCAAGGTCGACCGTGCCCTCGGGGAAGTCGCCCGGCCGAGCCACGAGGACATAGGGATCGTCCAGGAGTTTGACGGATCGTACGTCGTCGTCGATTGGCCCGTCGTAGAAGAGCATGTCCAAGTCGCCGATACGAGGATCTTCGCTTTCTCCCTCGAACAGCCGGACCTCACAATCAGGGTGCTCCTCACGCACCCGCATGACCAAAGTAGGGAGTATCACGGCCGAAATGCTCTGGAACGTGCCGATGTCCAGCCGGCCTCCCGCTGCCTGAAATTTCTCGATCGCATTCGCCAGGTCCTCCGCACTACGCAGCAACGGGCGCCCGCGCTCCGCAATCAATTCGCCGAGTCGCGTCAGACGCACGGCCTTGGGACCACCCAGTCGGTCGAAGACAGCTCCGCCGACTGATCGTTCGAGCGCTGCAACCTGTTGACTGACGCTGGACTGGGTGTAGCCCAATCGGCGTCCTGCCTTGCCGAAGGTGCCCTCCTCGACGATGGCGTCCAAGGTCCGGAGGTGCCGCAGGTCGAAGTCCATTTGACTACTATAAGCACAGGCGATCAACGCATCGAAGACTATCGCTTTTCACGTTCTCCCGGGCGATCTAGCGTCGTTCCAATCCGAGCGGCCCCCAGTTCACCCATCAGGAGATGGCGACATGACCTCCCCGGTTCCCAGCTCTGCTGTTCTGCCCAGGTCAGGCACCGCTGTTCGTGGTGAGCCGGAGCCAACTCACGCCCGCACTCGCGCGCCGGCTCTGGTCGGGGCTTTGTCGACCGTTTACGTGGCTTGGGGCTCGACGTATCTCGCGGTGAAGGTCATGGTGGGCCAGATGCCGGCTCTGCTCGGTTCCGGCACCCGAGCACTGATGGCCGGATTCTTGCTGGTGATCGGACTGACGATCTGCGGTCGACGAGGACGCCTGCGCCTAACCGGCGCGCAGTACGCCGGGTGCGGTGTGATCGGGCTGCTGCTGCCGCTGGGTGGGCAAGGTTTGGTCACCGTCGCGGAGGATCGCGGGGCGCCTTCGGGTCTGACGGCGCTGCTGGTCGCCGCCGTGCCGCTGTGGGTTGCCTCTCTGCGCTCACTGACCGGAGATCGTCCTCCCGTCAGGTCGGTGACCGGGGTGATCCTGGGGTTCGCCGGCGTTGCCGCCCTCATTGCCGGCGGCGGCCGAGCGGGTGCCCCAACCTCAGCCTCGCTCATCGTCATGGTCGCCAGCCTGTCCTGGGCTTTCGGATCCTGGCTGCAACCGCGACTGGGGCTTCCAGTCGACCCGTTCGTCGTCGTCACGTACGAGATGCTGGTGGGTGGCGCGGCCCTCACCGTGCTCGGCCTCATGCGAGGCGAACGCCTCCACCCCTACTCGTACTCGGCGGGAACGTGGTCGGCATGGGTGTTCTTGATCGTCGTCGGATCGATCCTGGCCCTGACCGCCTACAACTGGCTGCTGCAGACCACCAGCGTCTCCGTGGTCGCCACCTACGCGTACGTCAATCCCGCGGTGGCTGTGTTCCTCGGGTGGCTTCTCCTCAACGAGTCGATCACGATCACAACGATCCTGGGGGCCACGGTGATCGTGACTGGTGTGGCGCTCGTGGTCACGGCCGAACGGCGGAGTCACTGATATGAGCACCTACGCTTTCATTCACGGTGCAGGAGACAGTGGTTGGTACTGGCATCTGGTCGAAGCCGAGCTTCGATCGCACGGTCACGCGACCATCGCTCCGGATCTGCCTGCCAACGACGAATCCATGACCTTGTCCGATTACGCCACGATCGTCACCGAGGCTCTAGGTGACGCGGAGGACGTCGTCGTCGTCGCGCAGTCCTTCGGCGCATTCACCGCGCCGCTGGTAGCCCACCGAAGGCCGATCTGCGGGCTTGTCCTGGTCGCCGCGATGGTGCCCAGTCCGGGCGAATCGCCGGAACAATGGTGGAAGAACACGAACCTCGCCCAAGCCGTGGCGGAGCAGGCAGCCCTCGACGGTGGGCTCACCGGCAACGAGGATCCGCGCGTCATGTATTACCACGACGTTCCCGACTCCCTCACCGACCAGGCGCTCGCCCGAGAACGTGCGCATCCTTCGACGGCCGCCTACAGGCAACCTTGGCCGCTCAAAGCGTGGCCGGATGTGCCGACGCGATTCGTCCTCTGCACCCGTGACCGCCTATTTCCTGCAAGCTTCCTGCGGCGCGTCGTCCACACCCGGTTGGGCGTGACTCCCGAGGAGCTGGAAAGTGGCCACTGCACGGCCCTCAGCCACCCGGAGCAGCTCACCCGCCTCCTGATCACGTGACGAGATCATCATGAACGAAGAGACTCACCAGACGGAAGCAAGCAAGCCTCGGACCGGCACAACATGTCCGACGAGGACTACCTCTGCTTCTTCGAGGAGAGACTCGAAAAGTTGAGCGACGCCGACGTCGAGCGGCTCTGGAACGTGTTGGAGCTCGCGTCAGGGATGGAAGTCCTCGACCTGGGCTGCGGGCACGGACGTATCGCCAACCGGCTCGCCCGACGTGACTGTCGAGTCGTCGGCATGGACATCTCACATGTGTTCCTTGAGCGGGCACGCGAAGTCTCGAACGTCTGGTGCGTTCCGTCGACTACATTCGTGATGACCTGCAAACCTTACGACAGGCGTAACTGATTCGACGGAATCATCAACTGGAGCAACGCATTCCGCTCCTTTTGACGACGCGGACGACCGGAAGGTCCTTGCACGGGGAGCCGAGGCGCTCAAACCCGGCGGCCGGCTCGTCATCGAGACCGTCGGTTCAGTCGATGATGCTTGGGTCGGTGATGTGTCCGTCGGCAATGTGGATTGTGCGGTCGGCCTGGGCGGCGATGGCGGGGTCGTGGGTGGCCAGGATGATGGTGGTTCCGCGTTCGGCGCGCAATCTGGTGATCAGCTCGAGTACGGCGCTGCCGCTGTGACTGTCGAGGTTGCCGGTGGGTTCGTCGGCCAGGAGCAGGCCGGGGTTGTTGATTAGCGCGCGGGCGATGCCGACGCGTTGCTGCTGCCCGCCGGACAGCCGCGAGGGTAGGGCGTCGTGGCGCCCGGCCAGGCCTACCGCGTCGAGCAGGTGGGCGGCGCGGGCCTGCTTGTCGAAGCTGGTGTGGTAGGGCAGCAGGGGTGCCATCACGTTGTCCAATGCGGGAAGGGCGGGTAGCAGGTGGTAGCTCTGGAACACGAAACCGATGCTGCGCCGGTACTGGGCGAGGCGTTTCCGGGACAGTCGGGTGATGTCGGTGCCGTCGATGGTGATGGTGCCGGAGTCGGCGGCCTCGATCCCGCCGATCAGGTGCAGCAGGGTCGACTTTCCGGACCCGGAGGGCCCCATCAGGGCAAGGAACTGTCCGGCGGCCACGTCGAGGCTGACCTCGTCGGCTGCGGTGAGCCGTTCTCCGGTGGGGAGGCGGAACTGCTTGACCACGAGCCGCAACTCGACCCGCACTCCGGTCTGGACCTCGGTCTGGTCTGCGTCCAGGGCCCCACGCTCAGTTCCGCCTCCGGTTGGCGTCACCAGGCGTCCTGCGCCAACAGAGATGCCGCGTCCAGGCGGCGCAAGAGCGCTGCCGGCAGGGTCATGGCCAGCAGGGCAAGCAGGATGCCGCCGACCGCGGTAGCGGTGCTGATGGCGACGAGGATGAGCGGAATCCGGCCGGCCAGGACGGCGGTGGCTGCGAAGCCGGCACCGATCCCGGCCAGGCAGCCGAGGATTGCGATGCCGAGGGCTTCGCCGGCCAGCAGCCGGGTGAGTTCGCGCTCTGCCCAGCCGACCGCGCGCAGGGTGGCGAATTCGGCGGCACGTTCCTGCACGGACAGGTAGAGCACGTCGGTGATGGCCACTGCTGCCAGGACGAGGATGGTCGCCACGGCGATCACGTCGACCGAGCGGACCTGCACCGAGACCGCGTCGCCCAGCAGGGTGCCGACGACGCTGCCGTGGAAGGCGAGGGTGATCGCCGAGAGGATGGTGACCGCGGCCACGCCGATGGCCAGGC
>CALMAR010000441.1 GCA_937859855.1 uncultured Kineosporia sp. | reverse complement strand
CCGTGATCTCGGCACCCACCGCCTCGGCCCGTTCCCGCAACCCGTCCAGGCCGCTGCCCAGCCGCCCGGCGTGCGGCTGCGCCAGTACCGGCCCCCGCCCGTCGTCCTCGATCTCGATCGCGGCCGGGCTCAGCCGCACCCGGCAGTGCCGGGCTCCGCTGTGCCGGACCACATTGGTGACCCCTTCGCGCAGGCTCCAGCCGAACAGTTCCCGTCGCTCGCCCGGCACGTCGTCCAAGGCGTTCGGCAGCTCGGCGTCGATCCCCGCCGCCTCCAGCGCGGTCCGGGCCGAAATCAGTTCTCCGGCCAGCGATATCTCCCGGTAGCCGGCCACTGTGGAGCGGACGTCGGTCAGGGCGTCCCGGGCCAGTCGCTCGACGTCGCCGATCTCCTGCCGGGCCCGCTCGGCGTCGATCGGGATCAGCCGACCGGCCAGTTCCGCCTTGACCGCCATCACCGTGAGCGAGTGACCGAGCAGGTCGTGCAGATCGCGGGCGAAGCGGGTGCGTTCCTCGGTCACCGCCAGCCGGGCGATCTCGTCCTGCGCGTAGGCCAGCTGCCGGTTCCGGCTGATCACCTGGCCGATCCCCCAGATGGCCAGCGCGGCCAGGAAGACCGAGAACGAGAGCGACTCGTCCGGCGTCCAGCCGGGAACGGTGTGAGAGGCGAGCTCGATTCCGGCGATGATCAGCAGCACGGCGATCCAGGCCTCACGCACGGACAGCACCAGCACGCAGGCCACCGCGTCGTACACCAGCATGGCCGTGCCGGCCTGGCCGATCACCCAGCAGCCGGCCAGGGTGAGCCCGAACAGCCCTGCCAGCAGCCAGAACTGCTGCCGGCGAGGGAACGCTTTCTCATTGACCCAGCGCCGTTTGCGGGCGGCCAGGAAGGTGCACAGATAGAGCACGGCGAAGACCACGACGATGGCGGTACCGGCCAGCCGCCGGGCCAGGCCGTTCACCTGCCAGGCGTCCCGCAAGGGGGAGCCCAGATAGACCAGCCAGATCGCGGCGAACATCCAGGTCCGGCGTCCCTGGCCACCCCACGGGCCGCTGCGAGGACCGGTTCCTGACTTGAGCCCGGAGCCCGCCCGGGTGCTGTCTGGATCCACTGCCGGATCCGCGTGCCGATCAGTCTCCGGGTCCGCCTGCGAATACACACTCATGGCGTCCCGGAGACGTCGCACCGCAGCACCCACGAGACTGAAACCATCCGGCCTCGCGGGTGCCTGAGCCGTTGAACGGTTCACGGTTCAGACCCGGCTGGTGTCACGGCGGAACAGCGCCCCGGTGCCGGCCGCGAAGATCACGATCCAGCCGATCAGCAGGGCGATGTGCCCGGCCGTGAAGCCATCACCGGTCAGCGGGCTGCGGGCGATGAAGCCGACCGGGTAGGTGGGCATGAACGGCGCGAGGTCCTGCAACGCCTTCGGCATGGAGTCCAGCGGCTGGAACAGCCCGCCGAAGAAGCTCAGCAGAGCCAGGATCGGGCCGAGGAACTGCATCGCGTTCTCGGCCGGAACCAGGTAGCCGACGAACAGCCCGAATGCGGCGAAGACCAGTGAGCAGATCCAGGACAGGACCGCGACCCTGATCCACTGGCTGAGGCTCAGGCCGACTCCCATCGCGGCGCCCACGCCGAGCACCATCACGATCGGCACGATGCCCAGCATCAGCGCGCTGCTCACCTTGGTGACCACGTAACCGGCCGGGCGCAGCGGGGTGAGCCGCAACTGCCGGGTCCAGCCCTGCGAACGCTCGACCGAGACCTGGGCTCCGGTCGCGGTGGTGGCGATCATCGCCCCGTATACGGCCATGCTGACCATCACGTAGGCGAAGGCGGCGGGATCGCTGTGGCGGTAGCTGCCGCCGAAGAGCAGGAAGAAGGCCACCGGCATGACCAGCAGGAAGATCAGGGTTCGCCGGTTGCGCAGGCTGCGGCGGATGTCCAGAGCCAAGTAGGTGGGGCTGAAAGTGACTGGCCCGCGAGCGCTTTGGCGGGTAGAAGTTGCGGACATCAAGCTCATTGGTTGCTCCCGCTGGGGTTGGATGCCGGCCCGTGACCGGCGTGATCGCCGGTGAGGGCGATGAAGGCGTCTTCGAGATTGTGCGCTGTGACTTCGAAGTCGTGGGCGCTGGTGTTCAGGATCAGTTCGCGCAGTACGGCGTCGGAGTCCTGGCACTGCAGCAGCACGGTCTCGCCCCGCATCTCGACCGTATTGACGCCGGGAAGGGCGGCCAGCCGAGCTGGGTCCGCGCCAGGAAAGCTGGCCCGGACCGTGCGCCCTGACGACATGGCCCGGACCTCGCTGGCGGTGCCGTCGGCCACCACCTCACCCCTGCGGATCATGATGATCCGGTCGGCGTAGGCATCGGCCTCGTCCAGGTAGTGAGTGGCGAAGAGAACGGTCCGCCCGGCGGCGGCGTCTTCGCGGATGGCCGACCAGAAAGCCCGGCGGGCTTCGACGTCCATGCCTGTGGTTGGCTCATCCAGGATCAGCAGGTCCGGCTCGGGCAGCAGGGCGGTGGCGAACCGCAGCCGCTGCTTCTCCCCGCCCGAGCACTTGTCCACCCGGCGTCCGGCGATCTCGGTGATCCCGGCCCGGCGCATCACTTCATCGACCGGGCGCGGATTGTGGTGCAGCGAAGCGATCAGCTGCACGGTCTCTTGGACGGTGAGATCCTTCAGCAGGCCGCCGGACTGCATCACAGCGGCCACCCGGCCCTGGGCTACGGCGTCGAGCGGGTCGAGGCCGAAGACGGTGACCGCACCCTCGCCCGGCCGGCTCAGGCCCAGCACCATGTCGATGGTGGAGGTCTTGCCAGCCCCGTTCGGGCCGAGGAAGGCCACCACCTCGCCGGGCTCGATGGCCAGGTCCAGGCCGTTGACGGCGCAGACGTCGCCGAAGCGCTTGACCAGGCCGGAGAGCTGGACGGCGGCCTGGCCGGTCGCGGCCGGCCGGCGTCGAGCGGATCGGGTGACCACAGCGGCGGAGCTGTCGTCGAGGCGAGTTGTGTTCATGACTCCACTGTGCCGGTCAGCCGAGCAGTATTTCGATGCCGGACGTCATCATCTCCACATGACATCTGTCATCCGCCCTTCTCGGCGCTGATCAGCGACTGGGCCCAGGGCAGCGCGGACGCGGAGGGCCGGTTCAGGCCCGGTCGCTGGGCCGGACCGCCAAGCCGGCGTCCGGATCCCAGCCGATCAGGTCCTCGAAGGCGGTGGGCTCGTCGAGGCAGCGATACATCAGCGGAACGGCGCGAACCTTCACCTCCGGATGGGACAGTGCCCGGCGGTACGCGCCGACATTGGCCCAGCTGCTGGTCAGCACCCACAGATCCGGCTCGTCGATCGACCGCCCGAACCGGACCTGTTCACAGCCCGGCCGTTCCGCGAAGGCCCGCACGGCCGGCATCGCCAGGGCCCGGAACTCATCGGCCTCATCCTCGGGCAAGCGATAGCGCGTGATCACGAGCACCCGCTGACCCTAGCGGCGCGATCCCTCCACCCCTCGAAGAGGTGGTCAGCGGCGCCATGCGGCCATGGTGTCCAGCCAGGCGCGCGGGCCGCTGACCTCGACCCGGGCCGTGGCCACGCCGATCGCGTAGGCGATCCGCCCGGGCAGATCGAGACCGGTTGCCACCGCCGCGTAGGCGTAGGCGCCGTGGAAGGCGTCGCCCGCTCCAAGGGTGTCGGTCACCGCGACAGTGGGCACGCAGACCGAGCCGGACGACGTTCCTTCCCACCAGCAGACCGGTTCGCCCCCGCGAGTCACGACCACCCGGACCGGGCCGGAGGTCAGCAGGAACGGCACGGTGTCCGCATCGCCGGGAGCACGGAAGTCGCTGGAACACACCATGTCCGTACTCAGCGGGATCAGCCCGGGCATGGCCGGCTTCCAGCGCCCGGCGTCCAGGACGACGGGAATCGCCTGCGCCGCAGCATGTTGCGCGGCCGCGAGACCCAATTGTGGGTAGTGGCCATCGACCAGAACGATGTCCGCCCCGCTGATCAGGCCGGCCAGCTGCCCCGGGATCGGCGTAGAGGTGCTGACCGCGTCCAGCGACACCACCGACCGCTCACCGGACGACATCTGTACTGCGGCAGCGGAGACCGGCGGTTCGCGCTGCTGTTCGGGGATCGCGTCGAGCACCTGGACGCCGTGGGCCTGGAGATCGCGCCGGATCAGATCGGCTACCGGGCTGCGGCCGAGCGCGGTGACCAGGGTGGCCTGGCCGCCCAGGGCGGCAAAGACCAGCGCCGCATTGGCGGCCGGGCCGCCCACGGCCACGGCCTGCTCCGCGGCGGTGATCTTCTGGTTCGGCTGGGGATGAGTACGCACCCGGTGAACGACGTCCAGCGTCGTCAGCCCGGCGAACACTCCGCGTGTCATGACCCCACGCTAGAGGGCGCAAGGATGTGCGGTATCAGGATCCGCTGGCGACGTCCGTGGCGCCACCGTATCGGCGGTCGCGCCCGGCGTAGTTCTCCACCGCCTGCCACAGCGTGCGCCGGTCCACGTCCGGCCACAGCACATCCATGAACATCAGCTCCGCGTAGGCGGACTGCCAAAGCAGGAAGTTCGACGTCCTCTGCTCCCCCGATGTGCGCAGGAACAGATCGACGTCGGGCATGTCCGGCTCATCGAGGAACCGGGCCACTGTGCGCTCGTCCACCCGGTCCGGATCGATCTGCCCGGCCGCCGCTGCGCGGGCGATATCTCGGGCCGCGTCAGCGATCTCGGCTCGGCCGCCGTAGTTCACGCACATGGTCAAGGTGAGCACGTCGTTGTGCCGGGTCATTTCCTCGGCGATCTCCAGCTCCCGGATCACGCTGCGCCACAGCCGCGGACGGCGTCCGGCCCAGCGCACCCGCACCCCCCACTCGTGCATCTGGTCGCGGCGGCGGCGGATCACGTCCCGATTGAAGCCCATCAGGAACCGGACCTCATCCGGGGAACGCCGCCAGTTCTCGGTCGAGAAGGCGTAAGCCGAAATATGGCCGACGCCAACCTCGATCGCACCGGCCACGACGTCGAGCAGGGCGGCCTCGCCCATCGCATGGCCAGCGGTCCGGGGCAGGCCGCGGGCGTTGGCCCAGCGGCCGTTGCCATCCATCACGATTGCCACGTGCCGGGGGACCAGTTCGGCGGGCAGCAGCGGAGGGCGGGCCCCGGAAGGGTGCGGAGGCGGCGCAACCGGGTCGCGCCGCGGCTGACTGGCAGCCCGAACGGCTCGGCGCCCGATCGGCATCAGCTCACGACCGAGCCGGGCGCAGCCTGATCACTGCTGGTCAGATCCTTGCTGGTCAGATCCACCAGATCTGTTGGCGTGGAACCGGTTCCGCGTTCCACCCAGCGCAGCGAACGGATCCGGCGTTCCAGGTGCCACTGCAGGTAGGCGGCGACCAGGCCGCTGGCTTCACGCCGCCGCCGGTGCTCGCTCGCATCGGCCACCGGCCACTCTCCGGTCATCAGAGCGGCCAGCAGCTGGAAGGTCTCCGGGTGCGGCGCCGCGGATCCGGGCGGGCGGCAGGACCGGCAGACCGCTCCCCCGGTGCCCACCGCGAAGGCCCGATGCGGTCCCGGCTCACCGCAACGGGCGCAGTCGACAAAGCTGGGCGCCCAGCCCGCCACCGCCAGCGAGCGCAGCAGGTAGGCGTCCAGCACCAGTCCGGGATCGTGATCACCGTTGGCCAGCGACCGCAACCCGCCCGCCAGCAGGATGTACTGCTGCACCGCCGGTTCGCGCTCCTCGGTCAGCCGCTCAGCCGTCTCCAGCATGGCGTTGGCAGCGGTGTAGCGGGGATAGTCCGAGGCGATCCGCAGCCCGTAGGCGCCGATCACCTCGACCTGGGTCACCGTGTCGAGCGAACGGCCCTGATACAGCTGCACGTCGATCACCTGGAACGGCTCGACCCGGGCGCCGAACCGGGACATGGTCCGGCGCACGCCCTTGGCCACCGCCCGAACCCGGCCGTGCTCACGGGTGAGCAGCGTGACGATCCGGTCGGCTTCACCCAGCTTCTGGGTGCGCAGAACGACCGCCTCGTCCCGGTAGAGCATGCTCACCCGTTCATTCTGTCGCGCTTGCGCGAGTGCGGGGGGCGGAGGAGGGGGGGCGCGGCGGGGGGGGGCGCGGCGGTGGGGGCCCAAGTCGCGGGGGCGGGGGGGGGGGGGCCGGGTGTTGGGCCCCCGCACCCAAGCGGAGTCAGCGCCGCCCGGCTCCAGTCACTCAGGCCGGCCGATCGACCGGTTCACTGCGGAGACAACGGCTTTCAGCGAGGCTCGGACGATGTTCGAGTCGACGCCCACCCCCCACAGCACCCGATCACCGACCGCGCACTCCACGTAGGCCGCCGCTGTGGCGTCGCCGCCCGCGCTGAGCGCGTGCTCGGTGTAGTCCAGCACCCGGACCTCGACGGCGTCCTGCGGAAGGCCCGACATCGCCGCCACGAACGCTGCGATCGGCCCGTTGCCGTGCCCTTCGACCTGGACAACCCTTTGCCGGTCGACGATCTCGACCTGAAGGTGATCGGAACCGGCCGCCTGCGCGGACTCCTCGCTGGTATGCCGCATGTTCCGCAGCGAGAACCGGCCCCAGCTGGCATCGGGGACCGGCAGGTATTCGTCGGAGAAGATCTGCCACAGCTGCGCCGGAGAGACCTCGCCGCCGGCGACGTCGGTGTGCCGCTGCACCACCTGGCTGAACTCGATCTGCAGGCGCCGGGGCAGGTCCAGATGGTGCTCGGACTTCATCAGGTAGGAGACGCCACCCTTGCCGGACTGGCTGTTCACCCGGACCACAGCCTCGTAGGTGCGCCCGACATCGTGCGGGTCGATCGGCAGGTACGGCACCGCCCAGACCATCTGGTCGACCGTCTTTCCGGCCGCCGCGGCGTCCGCATCCAGGCTCTCCAGGCCCTTCTTGATCGCGTCCTGGTGCGATCCGGAGAAGGCGGTATACACCAGGTCGCCGCCGTATGGGTGCCGCTCGTTCACCGGCAGCTGGTTGCAGTACTCCACCGTGCGCCGGATCTCATCGATGTCGGAGAAGTCGATCTGCGGGTCGATTCCCTGGCTGAACAGATTCATTCCCAGGGTGACCAGGCAGACGTTCCCGGTGCGCTCGCCGTTGCCGAACAGGCAGCCCTCAATCCGGTCCGCACCGGCCTGGTAGCCCAGCTCCGCCGCGGCCACCGCGGTGCCCCGGTCGTTGTGCGGGTGCAGCGAGAGCACCACGTTGTCCCGGTGATTCAGATGCCGGTTCATCCACTCGATCGAGTCCGCATACACGTTCGGCGTGATCATCTCCACCGTGGCGGGCAGATTGATGATCACCTTTCGGTCCGGAGCCGGCTCGAAGACGTCGAGTACGTCGTTGCAGATCCGGGCGGCGAACTCCAATTCGGTGCCGGTGTAGGACTCCGGCGAGTACTCGAAGTAGACGTCAGTGCCGATCATGCCGTCGGCCAGCTTCTTGATCAGCCGGGCACCGTTCACCGCGATGTCGATGATGCCGTCCTGATCGGTGCCGAACACCACCCGGCGCTGCAGCACCGAGGTCGAGTTGTACAGGTGCACGATCGCCTGCTTGGCGCCCTGGATCGACTCGAAGGTGCGCTCGATCAAGGCATCCCGGGCCTGGGTCAGGACCTGGATGACGACGTCGCCGGGGATCAGGTCCTCCTCGATCAGCTGCCGGACGAAGTCGAAGTCGGTCTGGCTCGCGGAGGGAAACCCGACCTCGATCTCCTTGTAGCCCATCGACACCAGCAGCTCGAACATCCGGCGCTTGCGCTCAGGACTCATCGGATCGATCAGGGCCTGATTGCCGTCGCGCAGGTCGACCGCGCACCAGCGCGGAGCCACCTCGATGCGCTTGGACGGCCAGGTGCGATCGGGCATCTCGACAGTGATCTGCTGGTGGAAGGGCAGGTACTTCTGGATCGGCATCCCCGAGGGTTGCTGTCTGTTCTTCATGATCGCCTCATCGTCGCGGGCCGGGCTCGGCAGGCCTCAGCTTTGGGTGACGGGGTCCGCTGGATCAGCGGATTCTCCCGAAGGGACGACCGGCAGGAGGAACCACCGCGGCGAGAGGACCGGTCTAGAGGGTCCCGCCGCGGCGGCGAAGAAGGAGCAGCGCCGAACGCACGGGCTCCACCGTACACGCCTTCGCCCGTTCCAGCGCCCGGGTGGCCTGGCTGCCCGACAGCTGGGCGTTCTGCGGGCCAGCTGGGCCTATCGGTCAGGGAGCGGGGTGGCGCGCGTCGTAGCGGGCGAAGCCGGGCTGGAACAGGCCGAGCAGGATCACCGCGAACACACAGGCGCAGCCACCGGCGATGGCCGCAAGCGCTTCGCCGCCGAGGCTGGCCGCACTGCCGAGCACGAGGTCGCCCAAACGCGGTCCGCCGGCCACCACAACGATGAACACGCCCTGTAACCGCCCGCGCATGCTGTCTGGGGTGGCCGCCTGCAGGATCGTGGTCCGGAAGACGCCGCTCACGGCATCGGCAGCACCAGCTGCCGCAAGGATCAGCACAGCTGGAGCCAGCGCCCAGGTGGGCCCGCCGCTGGGGCCGGGAGCGGGCGAGAAGGCGGTGACGACGCCGAAAACCAGAATCGACACCCCCCAGCACACCACCGCCACCAGCACAGCCAGACCCTGGCGGCGGACTTCGCCCAGCCGGCCCGACAGGATCCCGGCCAGCACCGAACCCACCGCGATCGAGGCCGCCAGGATGCCCGCCGTGCTCGCGCCACCGCCGATGAGGGCGGCGCCGATGGCCGGGAACAGCACCCGGGGCATGGCCAGGACCATGGCCGACAGATCCACCAGAAAGGTCATCCGCACGTTCGGGCGGGTGCGGAGGAAGGTCAACCCCTCCAGCACCGAGCGCAGACCCGACCGCTGCACCTCGCCCTCCGGTGGCAGCGGAGGCAGCGCGATCAGGGTGGCCAGCCCGGCCACGAGCAGCACGGCCTCGACGCTGTAGGCCCAGACGAAACCGGCTGATCCAACCAGCACGCCCCCCAGCGCAGGCCCAACGGTCAGGCCAACGCTCATTGAAAGGGTGCTCAGAGCGTTGGCGGCCGGCAGCAGCCCGGCGGGGAGCAGCCGCGGCACGATGGCCGTCCGGGCGGGGCTGTTGACGGCGAAGAACGCGCTCTGGACGGCGACCAGCCCGTAGAGCAACTGCACGCTCTCCACCCGGAGCGCGGCCTGTAGCACGAACGCGGATGCCATCGCCAGCAGGCCCGCCGACGACGCGATGATCACGATGCGCCGGTCGTAGGCGTCGATGATGGATCCGCCGTACAGACCCATCACGATCAGCGGGACGACGGCGAACAGGCCGACCAGGCCCACCGCGAAGGTGGACCGGGTCAAGGCATACACCTGGAGCCCCACGGCCACGGTGGTGAGCTGGGCGCCCACACCGGACAGGACCGTACCGAACCACATCCGGCGGTAGGGCAGGCTGGCCCGCAGCGGGGTCAGGTCGGCGAACAGCCCCCGGCGCCGGCCGGCCCTCTCACTCGTACTCACTGCACCCACCGTATAAGCCGGGCTGAGCCCGGGTGGGCGGTGGCCTGGGCGAGCAGGATCAGAGCCACCCTGGCCCGGCTGCTCGGGGGGTTGGCCTGACTGGGCTAGAAACCCAGACGCTGCAATTGTTTTGGATCCCGCTGCCAGTCCTTGGCCACCTTCACTCGCAGGTCCAGGAACACCCGGGTGCCCAGCAGCGCCTCGATCTCCCTCCGGGCGTGGGTCCCGACCGCCCACAGCCGGGATCCGCCTCTGCCGATCACGATCGCCTTCTGGCTGTCCCGCTCCACGTACAGGATCACCCGGACATCGAGCAGGGGGTTATCTGGCCGGTCCTCGCGCGCGGTGATCTCATCCACCACCACGGCCAGCGAGTGCGGCAGCTCATCCCGCACACCCTCCAGCGCGGCCTCCCGGACCAGCTCGGCGATCATCACCGATTCCGGCTCGTCGGTCAGTTCACCGCCGGGGTAGAGCGCTGGCCCGGGCGGAAGATGGCCGATCAGGACGGTTTTCAGCTCTTCGAGCTGGAAACCGCCGGTCGCGCTGACCGGGATCACGTCGTCGGCCTGGGTCAGCTCGCTGACGGCGATCAGCTGCTCGGTCAGCTGCGCCCGCCCGGCCCGGTCGGCCTTGGTCACGATCGCCACCAGCGGACGGCGCCGCCCGCCTCGCAGCTGCGCCAGTTCCGCCAATTGAGCGGCGATGAACCGGTCGCCCGGCCCGATCCGCTCGTCGGCGGGCACACAGAATCCGGCGACGTCCACCTCGAGCAGCGTCTCCCGGACCAGGTCGTTGAGCCGCTCCCCCAGCAGGGTGCGCGGGCGGTGCAATCCAGGCGTGTCCACCAGCACCAGCTGAGCGTCCTCGCGGTGGACGATGCCGCGAACGGTGTGCCGGGTGGTCTGCGGGCGCTGCGAGGTGATCGCCACCTTCTCCCCCACCAGCGCGTTGGTGAGCGTGGACTTGCCCGCGTTGGGCCGGCCAATCAGGCAGGCGAAGCCGGAACGGAAGGTCATCGGGTGTCCTCGGGGAATGCCGGCGCGGGGGTTGCGCCTGAGTCTGCGGGGTCGCAGTGGTCGCGGCGAACCAGGATGGTGGCCAGGTTGTGCCGGCGCCCCTCGAACCGCTCGGCGGTCAGCGTCAGTCCGGCGATCCGGGCCTGCGCCCCCGCGATCGGCACCTGGCCCAGCGCCTTGGCCAGCAGACCGCCCACGGTGTCCACATCCTCGTCGTCCAGTTCGATCCCGAACAGGTCTCCCAGCTCGTCCAGGCGCAGCCGGGAGCTGACCCGGAACTCGTCCTCTCCAGCGTCCTCCACCTCAGGATGCTCGACGTCGTACTCGTCCGCGATCTCGCCGACGATCTCCTCCAGGATGTCCTCGATCGTCACCAGCCCCGCGGTGCCGCCGTACTCGTCGATCACCACCACGACATGGCCGGCGTGCTGCATCTCCCTCAGCAGGGCGTCCACCCGCTTGCTGTCCGGCACGAAGACCGGCGGCCGCATCAGCGACTCCACCCGCTGGCTGCGGCCGGACTCCGGCGCCTCGTGCAGCCGCCGGGCGACGTCCTTCAGGTAGAGGACGCCGATCACGTCGTCATGACCCTCGCCCAGCACCGGCACCCGGCTGAATCCCGAGCGCAGGAACAGGCTCATCGCGCTGTGCAGGCTGGTTCCCCGCTCCACCGAGACCACATCGGTGCGCGGCACCATCACCTCACGGGTCAGGGTGTCACCCAGCTCGATCACCGAGTGGATCATCCTCTGCTCGCCGGCCTCGATCAGCTGCGACTCCTGAGCGATGTCGACCAGTTGCCGCAGTTCGGCCTCGGACGCGAAGGGGCCGTAGCGCAGGCCGGTGCCCGGGGTGATCGCATTGCCGATCAGGACCAGCAGCCGGGCCAGCGGGTACAGCACCCGGGTCAGGCTGGCCAGCACCGGAGCCAGCGCCAGCGCGACGCCGTCCGCGTACTGATGCCCCAGGGTTCGCGGCCCGACCCCGACCACCACGAACGACACGGTGATCATCACCGCGATGGCGACCAGCGCGGCCGGCCAGCTGACCCCGAGCTGGGACACCGACGCCATGGTCACGATCACCGCAGAACTGATCTCGGCCGATACCCGGATCAGCGCTGCGACGCTGAGAGCCGGCGCCGGATCGGCGGCGATACCGGCCAGCGCCGGACCGCCCCGCCGGGTGGACGCAGCCAGGTCCGCGGCCCGGGACCGGCCGATCCGCGAGATGGCGGATTCGGCTGCCGCCGCCAGTGCCGCGAGCAGGGTGAGCAGGAGGGCCAGGAAGATCTGGAGCAGCACCGGCTGGCCCTACGGCCGGCCGCGGGTGGAGAGGAAGGTCAGCAGAAGCTCGCGCTGCAGGCTGAACATCTCCTTCTCCTCATCCGGCTCGGCATGGTCGAAGCCCAGCAGATGCAGGATGCCGTGCACGGTCAGCAACAGCAGTTCCTCCTCGGTGCTGTGCCCGGCAGCCTGCGCCTGGGTGCGCGCGACCTCGGGACAGAGCACGACATCGCCGAGCAAGCCCGGCTCGGGCTCGGCATCCTCCCGGCCGGGCCGCAACTCGTCCATCGGGAACGACAGCACATCGGTCGGCCCGGGCTCATCCATCCACTGCTGATGCAGTTGCTCCATCGCATCGACGTCGAGCAGGACGACGGACAGCTCGGCCTGAGGATGCACCCGCATCCGCTCGAACACGTGCCGGGACAGGGCGACGATCTCGGTCTCGTCGACCTCCGCACCGCTCTCGTTGTTGACCTCGATACTCACCGTTCGATCACCGGCTCATCACGCGCTCATCACGCCGAGATTGTCTCGCGCCCGGACGGCGTTCCCGACCACGGCGGCGATCCGGCCTGCTGGCGCGCTGGCCGCGCGGGCCAGGCCCGGCGGAACTGGTGGTGCACGGCGATGACCAGCAGGACGACACCGATGGCCACGAATCCGTCCAGCCACCAGTGGTTGGCGGTGGCCACGATGACGACGAAGGTTACGGCCAGGTGGACCACCCCGATGGCGCGCCCGGATCCGCGCCCGAGCCGGGCCAGATACCAGGCGATCAGGAACGCCCAGGCGATGTGCACCGACGGCATGGCGGTGAGCTGGGCGTCCAGGCCGGCCTGATAGGTCCCGTAGACCGACTGCCCGTAAACCAGAGCGGTGTCGACGAACCCAGAGCCGGGCAGCAGCCGCGGCGGCGCCACCGGGACGGTCTGGATGAGCAGGCAGATCGCGGTCGCGGCGGCGAGCACGTTGCGGATCGGCCGGAACTGGTCGCGCCGCCTCCACCAGATCCAGATCAAGAACACCAGCATGCCGTCCAGATGAACGGTCGCGTAGTAGGCGTTGAGCGCCCAAACGAGCGCGTGATGCGGCAGCACCAGATGCTGGATCGCCAGTTCGTCGGGCAGATGCAGCCAGTGCTGCAAGGACTGGATCTGCTCGGCCCGGTGCACGGCCGCGCCGGAGCGGGTGCGCACGCGGGCGCCGACGAACTGCCACAGCGCGCGCAGCGCGAAGACCAGCGCGAACTCCCAGGTGAACGACTGCGCTGCAGCCAGCCGCGGGCCCGCCAGCCAGAACAGAACGAACAGCACCGCCAGCGCGCCGAGCACCCACAGGGACTGCGCCAGGGATGCCTCGAGATATCTCCGGGCCCACTCCCAGTTCAGCATGCTTACCGCCCGACCTCCCGGCCGGAGCGTACGTCAACGAGCCCGGTTGCGCCGGCCGTACGGGGGCTGAGGAGCCAGCCGGTCCTGTGGCTGTCGCGGGCCGCTGGCTCGCGCTGCGGCCAGTGACTGCTGATCGGCGTCCCATCGCCCGTAGGCATCCACGATCTCGCCCACCAGCCGGTGCCGGACCACGTCCGCGCTGGTCAGATAGGAGAAGTGCACATCGTCGATGTCCGTCAGGATCTCCTGGACCACGCGCAGGCCCGATTGGGTGCCGCCGGGCAGGTCCACTTGGGTCACGTCGCCGGTGATCACCATGCGCGAGCCGAAGCCAAGCCGGGTCAGGAACATCTTCATCTGCTCGGCCGAGGTGTTCTGCGCCTCGTCCAGGATGATGAACGCGTCATTCAGGCTACGGCCCCGCATGTACGCCAGAGGCGCGACCTCGATCGTGCCCGCGGCCATCAGCCGGGCGATCTGCTCCGGGTCGATCATGTCGTGCAGAGCGTCGTAGAGCGGGCGCAGGTACGGGTCGATCTTGTCGTTCAGCGTGCCGGGCAGAAACCCGAGCCGCTCGCCGGCCTCCACCGCGGGCCGGGTCAGGATGATCCGGTTGACCTGCTTGGCCTGCAGCGCCTGCACCGCCTTGGCCATCGCGAGATAGGTCTTGCCGGTACCGGCCGGTCCGATCCCGAAGACGATGGTGTGCTCGTCGATGGCATCGACATAGCGCTTCTGGTTCAGCGTCTTGGGCCGGATCGTTTTGCCCCGGTTGGAGAGGATGTTCAGGGTCAGGACGTCGGCCGGGCGTTCCTTGGTCTGCTGCCGGAGCATTCCGACCGATCGCTCGACGGCGTCCGGGGTGAGCTGCTGCCCGGCGCCCACCACGGCCAGCAGTTCATCGATCAGCCGCTCGATCAGGGCCACCTCACCGAACGGCCCAGTCACGGTGATCTCATTGCCCCGGGCGTGCACGTCAGCCCGGGGGAAGGATCTCTCGATCGCCCGGAGCACTTCGTCGCGAGTGCCAAGCAGGGAGACCATGTTCACCGTGGCCGGGACGACGATGCGGTGCACCGCCTGCCCGGCGTCCATTGATTCCCGCGCCGTCGTACCACCGTTGGGTTCAGTCATGAGGCTGCGACGAGGCCACCCTTCCTGATGTCCGCCCATCCCGGGCGTTCCGCACTGGTCGGGCCCATGATACGGCTGGCCCCGCCAGTGGCGCGATCACAATCAGTGCGTGGTAGTTCCTCCGGCCCAGCCCCAGAACCGGCCGCCGAGCACGTGGCCGTGGGCATGGAAGACGGACTGGCCAGCCGGTGCACCGGTGTTGAAGACCAGCCGGAAGCTGCCGCCGGACTCCTCGCTGGCCACCTTCTGGGCCAGTGCGATCAGGTCGGCCAGGACGGCCGGTTCGGCCGCCGCCAGCTCGCCGACGTTGGTGTGGTGGCTGAGCGGCACAACCAGAACGTGCAGGTCGGCCTGTGGATTCAGGTCGCGGAAGGCCAGTCCGGTCTCGGTCCGGCTGATCACGTCGGCCGGGATCCCCCCCGAGACGATCTTGCAGAAGACGCAGTCCGGATCGGTCGCCATGGCCCCAGACCCTAGTGGCGGCTAGGCCCAGCGGCCCGAACGGGCGCTGAGGTAGGCCAGCGCCACCGGGCCGGCCGTAGAGGTCCGCAGCACCTCCGGACCCAGCCGCACCGGCACCGCCCCCGCTCCAGTCAGCGTCTCGAGCTCGTCATCGGCGATGCCTCCCTCGGGGCCGGCCACGAGCAGCAGCTCGCCGGCCTCGGGCAGGACGCAGCCGGTGATCGGCTGCGTC
>CALMAR010000440.1:7289-7863 GCA_937859855.1 uncultured Kineosporia sp. | reverse complement strand
GTCCTGGAGGCCGCGCTGGGTCTCGGCGTCCTCGTCGGCCGGCTCGGGCTGACGGACGCCCGGGGCGGACCCCTGTGCGCATCGGTCCGGCCGCCGCTGGTCGAGTGGACCGCCTCCGGCTGATGCGCCCCGCCGCCACCGGACAGACCGGCCGGGATCAGCGCACCGCCTTCCTCACCAGGGAGCGGATCTTCTTCTCGTTCGTCGCCGTGAACTCGGTCAACGCGTAGGCGCTCGGCCACAGCGTTCCGGCGTCCAGGTGCGCCTGGTCGCTGAAGCCGAGCGTCGCGTACCTGGTCTTGAACTTCTCCGCGCTCTGGAAGAAGCAGACGATCTTGCCGTCCCTGGCGTATGCCGGCATCCCGTACCAGAGCTTGTGCGCCAGTTCGGGCGCGCTCGTCGTGATCACGGCGTGCAGACCCTCGGCCAGGGCGCGGTCCGCCGGGGCCATCCCGGCGATCTTCTCCAGCACCGCGGCTTCGTCGGCGGCGGCCTTCTCCGCGCCCCGCCCCCGCGCCCGCACCGCGCGGGGGCGGGGCGGGACCCCAGGCGCGCGGCGGTGGCGTGGCCCGCG
>CALMAR010000440.1:4888-7279 GCA_937859855.1 uncultured Kineosporia sp. | reverse complement strand
CTTCATGGCGGCGCGCTCCTCGGCCGAGAACCCGCCGTCCGCGGCCTTCTTCGTGGCCGAGGCGCCCCTGGTCGCCGTCTTCTTCGTGGCCATCGTCCCCGACTCGCTCCTCGTCTCGTTTCGCCGTTGAGCCGAGGTCGCGGTGCCACCTGACTCGCCGACGATTCCCTGGCCCCGTGATGGTCACCGGGCCTGCAACGGGCAGGGTCAGCCTACGGCGCCGGCATCCCGCCGGAAGCGGCTCGGCACCGGTCCGGCGGGTCGCCGTCCCCGGCCGGTCCGTGCGGCCTGGAGACCTCGAGGCCCGCGTCGTGCAACGCCGCCAGGGCGGCGCCGGTGATCGCGATCAGCTGGTCCACCTGAGCGTCGTCCAGCCGGTCGAACAGCAGCTGGCGGACCTCCTCGACGTGACCGGGAGCGGCCCGCCGGATCAGCTCCAGGCCCGAGTCGGTGAGGGTCGCGTGCACCGCTCGCCGGTTGGTCGGGCAACGGGAGCGGACCACACGCCCGTCCTCCTCCAGCCGAGCCACCGCGTGCGAGAGCCGGCTCTGCGAGCTGTGCGTCAGGGTGGCCAGCCGGCTCATGTGCAGGGTCCGGGACGGCGCCTCGGACAGCATGGCCATGATCATGTAGTGGGCGTGGCTGAGCTGCTGGTCCCGCTGCAGCTGCCGGTCCAGGGCCGAGTCGAGCAGCACCGTGGCGGCGATCAGGCCGTGCCACGCCTTCCGCTCCCGCTCGTCCAGCCAGCGCGTCTCGGACACGGGTTCGAGAGTACGCCCGGGCATTCATGAAAGCTCATGCTCCAGGCGCCCCGGCGCAGGGAGGAGGATGCCGACCAGCCGGTTCGCGGCCTCGGCGGGCCGCCGCGACCGGTCGGCGTCGCCTCGCCGCGCCGAGATGAACCGGGTTGCGGGTCGAGGGGGTACGGGTGACGATCTAGGCGCCGACGGTGGCGTCACCACCGACTCTGCCTCGGCCGGATCGGAGGGGTGCAGGGTGAGAGCTTCGGTGATCGCGATGCCGGGCGCGGCCGGGAAACCGGCGGACCCGCGCGGGGGGCGGGCCGTTGCCGGCGGGGGCGGACCCCGGCCGGTCGGACGTCTGGGAGACGCGCGAGCCCATCACGGACCCGCCGATGGAGACCCAGTCCGACACCAGCCTGCGGGCGGAGATGGTGGCGGAGTTCTTCGGCACCTTCATCCTCATCCTGTTCGGGGTGGGCGTCGTCGCCCAGGTGGCGGCCGGAGGGATCGGCAACCACGACAGCATCGCCTGGTCATGGGGGCTCGGGGTGATGCTCGGCATCTACGTCGCCGGCCGGGTCAGCGGTGCGCACCTCAACCCCGCCATCACGGTGGCCTTGGCGCTCTTCCAGGGGTTCTCCTGGCGCCGGGTGCTCCCCTACTCCCTGGCCCAGACCGCCGGTGCTCTCGCCGCCGCCCTGCTGGTGCGCTGGAACTACACCGAGAGCATCGCCAAGGTGGATCCCGGGCACACGATCAAGACGCAGGGCATCTTCTCCACGCTGCCCGGCAACGGCACCCTGCCGGTCGGCGAGCTGGGTGCCCTGCGGGACCAGGTCATCGGCACCGCGATCCTGGTGTTCCTGGTGTTCGCCATCGCCGACATCCGCAACAACCCCCCGCTGGCACACCTGGTGCCGTTCATCACCGGCCTGCTGATCGTCGCGATCGGGATGGCCTTCGGTGCGAACGCGGGCTACGCGATCAACCCGGCCCGCGACCTCGGGCCGCGACTGGCGTCGTACCTGACCGGGTACGGCGGAGCCTTCCGCGACCAGTACGGCGACCTCTTCTTCTGGGTCCCGATCATCGGTCCGCTGATCGGTGCCGCGATCGGCGGCTGGCTGTACACCTATGCACTGCAACGGTTCCTGCCGCCGGTCCCGGACACCGAAACGCGCTGAGCCCCCCAACCGCCGCCCACCCGAAGGAGCCAGGCGATGGCAGATCTCGTCGGTGCGATCGACCAGGGCACCACCAGCAGCCGATTCATGATCTTCGATCGGGCCGGCAGGGAGGTCGGGAAGCACCAGGTCGAGCACGAGCAGATACTGCCGAAAGCCGGCTGGGTGGAGCACGATCCGATCGAGATCTGGGAGCGGACCCGATCGGTGATCCAGAACGTGATGGAGGCGCGCGGCCTGTCCGCCTCGGACCTGGCCGCCCTGGGCATCACCAACCAGCGTGAGACCACCGTGGTGTGGAACCGCAGGACCGGCCGGCCGTACTGCAACGCGATCGTCTGGCAGGACACCCGCACGGACCGCATCATCAACGCGCTGGACGACGCGACGCAGGACACGATCCGCCGCCGGGGCCGCCCGCCGCCCCCCCCCCACCAGAAGCGGCGCCAAAAAAAAAAGGGATA
>CALMAR010000440.1:0-4878 GCA_937859855.1 uncultured Kineosporia sp. | reverse complement strand
TTCTTGCTTCGCTCTATTTTCTTTTTTTTTTCTCTCCCCCCCGGGCCGCGCCCCCCCCCCCCCCCCCGAGGCCGGAGACGCGATCTTCGGGACCACCGACTGCTGGCTGGTGTGGAACCTGACGGGCGGCCCGAAGGGCGGGGTGCACGTCACCGACGTGACCAACGCCAGCCGGACGATGCTGATGGACCTGGAGACCCTCGACTGGGACGAGGAACTGCTCGGCTTCCTCGACATCCCCGCCTCGATGCTGCCCGAGATCAGGCCGTCGTCGGTGAGTGACGGCTACGGCGAGGTCACCGACCCGGACGTGATCGCCGGCGTCTCGCTCACCGGCATCCTGGGGGACCAGCAGGCGGCGATGGCCGGTCAGGTCTGCTTCGCACCCGGTGACGCCAAGAACACCTACGGCACGGGAAATTTCCTGCTGCTCAACACGGGTACCGAGCTGGTCCGCAGCGACAACGGCCTGATCACCACGGTCTGCTACAAGTTCGGCGAGGACGCGCCGGTCTACGCCCTGGAGGGTTCGATCGCGGTCACCGGCTCGGCGGTGCAGTGGCTTCGGGACCAGCTCGGAATCATCTCCGAAGCAGCGGACATCGAGGCCCTCGCGGAGAAGGTCGAGGACAACGGCGGGGTGTACTTCGTGCCGGCGTTCTCCGGCCTGTTCGCCCCCTACTGGCGCAGCGACGCGCGAGGTGCGGTCGTGGGCCTGTCCCGGTACAACACCAAGGCGCACCTGGCCCGCGCCACGCTGGAGTCGATCTGCTACCAGAGCCGGGACGTGTCCGAGGCGATGGAGGCCGATTCCGACGTGCACGTGGAGGTGCTCAAGGTGGACGGCGGGGTCACCGCGAACGACCTGTGCATGCAGCTGCAGGCCGACATCCTCGGCGTCCCGGTCAGCCGGCCGGAGGTCGCCGAGACCACCGCCCTCGGCGCCGCCTACGCGGCCGGCCTCGCGGTCGGCTTCTGGAAGGACACGGACGAGCTGCGCGACAACTGGAGCGAGTCCAAGCGGTGGACGCCGAACTGGTCGGACGAGGCGCGGGCCGAGGGACTGGCGGGCTGGAAGAAAGCCGTCGAACGCACGCTCGGCTGGGTGGACGCCGAATGACCGGCTCAGCTTTCGCGCTGAGCCCGTCGGCCCGGGCCGAAGCCCTTGCGGGGCTGGCGAAGACACCACTCGACGTCCTGGTCATCGGCGGCGGCGTGGTGGGTGCCGGGGCGGCCCTGGACGCGGTCACCCGCGGCCTGCGGGTCGGGCTGGTGGAGATGCGGGACTACGCCGCGGGGACGTCGAGCCGATCCACCAAGCTGTTCCACGGCGGCCTGCGCTACCTCGAGCAGTTCAACTTCGGTCTGGTGTTCGAGGCGCTGCGGGAACGGAAACTGGTGCTGGAGAGGCTTTGCCCGCACCTGGCCCGACCGGTCGAGTTCATCTACCCGTTGCTGCGACCCTTCGACCGGGCCTACGTCGGCCTCGGGATCGGTGTCTACGACGTGATGGGAGCCGGCCGCGGGGTGCCGCACCACATGCGCTTCCTCGGCAGGCGGAAGGCGCTCGCCTCGTTCCCTTCCGGGAAGCGGGGCGTGGTCAACGGCGCCATCTCGTTCTACGAGGGACAGGTCGACGACGCCCGGCACACGATGATGATCGCCCGGACCGCGGCCGACTACGGCGCGCTCGTGGCCAACAGCACCCGCGTGATCCGGTTCCTGCGCGAGGAGGATCGCATCGTCGGCGTGGTCGCCAAGGATCTGGAGGCCGGTACCGAGTTCGAGATCCGTGCCCAGCAGGTGATCAACGCCGCCGGGGTGTGGACCGACGAGGTGCAGCGAATGGTGGGCGGTCGCGGCGAGTTCCAGGTCCGGGCCTCGAAGGGCGTTCACCTGGTGGTGCCGCGCAACCGGATCAACAGCGCGACGGGCATCATCCACCGGACCGAGAAGAGCCTGCTGTTCATCGTGCCGCGCGGCAGTCACTGGATCATCGGCACCACGGACACCGACTGGTCGCTGGACCGGGCCCATCCGGCCGCCAGCCAGACCGATATCGACTACCTGCTGCGGCAGGCCAACGCGCTGCTGGCGGACCCGCTGACCCGCGACGACGTCGTCGGGGTCTACGCCGGCCTGCGTCCGCTGCTGGCCGGGGAGTCGGACTCGACCAGCACGCTGTCGCGGGAGCATGCGGTCTCCTCGCCCGTCCGCGGGCTCACGGTGATCGCCGGCGGGAAGTACACGACCTACCGGGTGATGGCCAAGGACGCGGTGGACTTCGCCGTGCACGGCATGGAACGCAAGGTTCCGCAGTCGTGCACCGACCGGGTCGCCCTGGTGGGCGCCGACGGGTACTTCGGCCTGTTCAACAACCGCCACCTGCTGGCCGAGCGCACCGGGTTGAGCCTGACCGCGATCGAGCACCTGCTGGGCCGGTACGGAAGCCTGAGCCACGAGCTGCTCGACCTGATCGAGCAGCGACCCGAGCTCGGTGAACCGATGACCAGTGCACCGGAGTACCTGAAGTGCGAGGTCGTCTATGCGGCCAGTCACGAGGGGGCTCTGCATCTGGACGACGTCCTCACCCGTCGCACCCGGATCTCCATCGAGGTACCGGATCGCGGCGAGGCCGCCGCGGCCGAGGCGGCCGAGCTGATCTCGCCGGTGCTGGGCTGGTCGAAGGAGCATGCGGCCGACGAGATCAGCCACTACCGGTTGCGGGTCAGGGCCGAGCGCGAGTCCCAGGAGATGCCGGACGACCAGACGGCCGACGCCGCCCGGCTGGGTGCTTCCGACGTCCGGAAGGTCGGCGCCGGCTGACCACCGACGCCGGCCGCGACGAGACGGGAGAACTCACCGCGCGCACGCCGTCCGGTGACCGGCCTTCCCTCCGCGGACGCGATCAGAGACCAGGCGGGGCGGGACTACATGACCTCGGAACCCACCGCTCTGGCGGTATCGACTTCCGGGCGGCGATCTCTGAAGATCTCTTCGCGGTCGTCCTCGGTGAGGCCGCCCCAGACGCCGTGCGGCTCGCGAACGGTGAGGGCATGGTGCCGGCACGACTGGATCACCGGGCAGGTCGCACAGATCGCGGTGGCCGCCGCGTCACGCTTGCGGCGCGCCGGGCCGCGTTCGCCGTCCGGATGGAAGAACAGTCGAGGATCGGCCTCGCGGCACGATCCGTCGAACTGCCACTCCCACACCTCGATGCTTGTGACCGGAAGCCTGGAGAGTTCGGCCATGGAGTGCTCCCAAGTTGGACTGTCGCGTCACGGCACGCGCAGCGGCGGCGGTGACGGCTCGGGGACGAGCAGGATCGGGTAGACCCGGTGCCCGGGAGCCCCGCCTGGATCAGCGCGGACGCCCGGGCACCGGTGATGCGCACTACCTGCGGTGCTTGCCTTCGGCATCGTTGCCGGCACCGGTTGCGGCGTCCGCGGTCTCGTCGTCCAGGGTGATGCGCTCCTTGCGCACGTCGCCCTGTACGGTCTGCACGGTCTCCTCGACCTGCTTGTCGAGGCGGACGCGCTCCACCGGGACGGTCTCGGTGGACACCACCGGACGCTCGGCGTTGAGGGTGACGACGTGCTCCTCCTCGGAGATGCCCGGCCCGTCCAGCGCCTGACCCCGGTTGGCGTCGGTGATCGGCTCGGAGACCAGCGCGGCCTTCTCGGTGCGCACCGGGACGTCGACCTGCACGTTCTCGGTCTCCACCCACTTGCGCAGTCGGACCTTGCCGGTCTGGACCCGCTCGGTGCCTACGTTCAGCCGCTCCTCGGAACGGGTCATCGCATCATCGGTGGTCATCCCCGACGTGTCCTGCCCCACCGCGGTGTCCTGAACGTCGTCGTAGACCCCGTCACCGTCCCGGTCACCGCGCCCACCCCGGTCGCCGAGGGTGGTGCCCGCGGTCGCCTGGCCGAGCTTGCCGGTGTCGGCGAAGGTGGACCCCTCGGTGGTGAAGGGGATGTCGTAGTAGGTGTAGAGGTCCTGCTCCTGGGCCTCGGTCAGGTGACCGGAGTCCTCGATGTTCGGGGCCCCCTTGATCTTGTCCTTGCTGTAGGGGACGGTGACCCCGCCGTCGGTCATGCTGGCCTCGGCCAGCGGGACGAACGACTCGCTGGTGCCGAACATGCCGGTGTTGACCGTCAGCCACTCGGGCTGGTCGTGGTAGTCGTCCAGATACACCTGGCCGATCTTCCCGATCTTCGAGCCGTCACTGCTGCGCAGCTCCTGGCCGATGACGCTTCCTGCCTGCGACTTGTCGAACATTGCGGTACCTCCACTGTGGTTGGTGCTTGAGGGCGGACCGTCACCGGAGTGACCGTGACGGTAAGGGTTTGGGCCTGCGCGAACCCGGTCAGGCGAGCTTGACCGAGGACGTGGTGGCGTCGATGTGGTAGCCCTGCGTCTCGAGCTGGGCCTTGCCCTCGCCCGAGGTGACGCCGGCGGCGCGGGCGAACCCGGGCGTGTTCTTGATCAGGCGTCCGGTGAAGGTGACGCTGTCCCCGGTCCGGACCTTGTAGGGGGATTCACCGGCCTTGCCGATCAGTTGCACCCACAGCCGGTCCTTGGTGCTGGAACCGACCCAGAAGCCTTCGTCCGCGGGCACGGACTGGACCGTCACCGACGTGGTGACGACCTCCTTGCCGGCGTACTGCGCCAGGTTGCCGGTGCCGGAGCCGCTCAGCGGCAACACCGTCGCGCCGTCCGCGGTGATCGCCCCCGCTCCGCCCGCGCCGCCTGTCTGCCGATTTCAGGGGGACGCGTCGAGCGCCTTCTTCAGCGCCCGGAGGTCCGCCCAAGCGAGCTTCTTGTGGGCCGGCTGGCGCAGCAGGTAGGCCGGGTGGAGCATGGGCATGGCCTGGG
>CALMAR010000439.1 GCA_937859855.1 uncultured Kineosporia sp. | reverse complement strand
CGACATCGAGGACTTCCTGGCCATCTGGCAGTTCCTGGGCTGGATCGACGACACGAAGCCGCGCGGGGAGCTGATGGACGCCCTGGAGGCGACCGGCCTGAATCCCTCTGACCCCGGCTTCTATCCCGCCGCGCGCCGATGCGTGATCGACCGCGGCATCGTCCGGCGGCGAAAGGTCGACGTCGCGGCCGACATTCCCGCCCGCCGCATCGCCGACCTTCCGGTCGAGCTGGAGGGAGCGGCCGGCCGATCGATCCGGGCGGCCGAGCACGATCTCGGGCAGCGAATGGCGGCCCGCTACCGGACCGCGATCGCCGGCCGTCCGCCCGCCGGGATCGTCGACGACGTCGCCGGCATCGATCAGGAACTCGCGCGCCGGGTGGCCCGCGCGGAGTTGAAAGACTCGGCCACGGCGACCGGCGAGAACGTCTTCAGCATGTTGCGACGCATCGGACGGGCGAAGGCCGGCCTGGCCGCCGACTACGCCGCCCAGCTCGCGCGCAGTGCCGGCAAGGTCGTCTTCTTCGCCAAGCACGTCGAGGTCATGGACGCGGCCGAGGAGATCTTCACCCGGCAGGGCGTGCGCTTCTCATCGATCCGCGGTGACCAGCCCCGCTCGGTGCGCCAGGAAAACATCGATGCCTTCGTCGACGACCCCGGTGTCGCCGTCGCGGTCTGCTCCCTGACGGCGGCCGGTGTCGGCTTGAACCTGCAGGTCGCGTCGAACATCGTGCTCGCTGAGCTGTCCTGGACCGACGCGGAGCAGACGCAGGCGATCGACCGCAGTCACCGCATCGGCCAGACCGAGCCGGTCACCGCATGGCGCATCATCGCGGCGCAGACCATCGATGCCCGGATCGCCGAACTGATCGACAGCAAGGCCGGCCTGGCCGCACGGGCGCTGGACGGGTCCGAGGCCGAGGTTGCCTCGTCGTCCGACGTGCAGCTCGACGCACTGGTCGCCTTGCTGACGGATGCGCTGAAGAAGATGCCGGCCAGGCGATCGACGCCGGCATCTCCCCGCGCCGGTAACCCGGCCCTGGAGACTGCCCAGGAATGACGGACCCTCGCGTGGTCTGCTCTGGTTCCGCCGAGTGGGCAACCCGACAGGGCCGGCCGGTTCTGGCCATCAGCAACGCGCGGCGGTGTGCGCTGCAACGGGTTCCGTCAGAAGACACTGTTCGGGTCGTAGAAGTCCTTGATGTTGTTGCAGCCGATGCCGACCGCCTTGGTGTAGGCGACCTTCGGGAAGCTGCTCGTCGGCTTCTTGCCTGTGGCCACCTGGACGGCGGCGGTAAAGGCGTCCTGAGCCGCCAACTTCGGCGAGTTCAGTCCCGTCGAGACGTACTGGCCGTGGCAGCCACCATCGGAGATCAGTTTCAGCGCCTCCTTCTGCCCGTCCACCCCGGAGATCAGCACCTTCGTGTTGTGCTTCGCCTTCAACGTCTGGAAAGCGCCTAGCGCCATCGAATCGTTGTACGCGAAGAACGCGTCGATGTCAGGATGAGCGGCAAGCATGTCCTCGCTGGCCGAAACGGCTTTGTCCTGGGCGTAGCCGGCATTCGCTTCAGCCACGATGTCGGCCTTCACGCCGCCCTTTTCCAGCCCTTGCAAGAAGCCCTTGCGCCGGGACGGGCCCACCAGTTCGTCTCGCGGACCACCGTTCAGGATGGCCAGTTTGATGGTGTCGCCGGACTTGAAGCGCTTGGCCATCAGCTCTCCGGAGCCGTCGCCGATGGTCACGTTGTCGGATTGCACAGTGGTGAAACCGACATCCGGGATAGCGGTGTCGATGAATATCAGCGGCTTCTTCTTCGCGATCGCAGCCATCTGTACCTTCTCGGTGCCAGGGCTCACCGCGTTCACGACGATCACGTCGACACCCTGCGAGACCATGGTCTGGATCTGATTGATCTGCTGGACCGGATCACCGTTGGCGCTCTGAAAGATGAGCTTGAAGCCCTGCTCCTGCGCCATCGCCTGGGCCTGCTTCTGCATGGCGACGTAGTACGGGGCTGTCAACGTCTGCTGGGCGAAGCCGATCTTGACTTCCTTGACGTCCTTGCCTGAACCTCCGCTTGCACTGCTGCCGCTGGAACTGCACGCGGCCGCCGTCAGTGCGAGCGCCCCCACGGCGACCACTGTGGTGATTCGCTTCACGGACATGTCACTCCTTCGAGGATGAGCGGACCGAACTGTCCCTGCGAATGGCGCATCGCGTCACCTGACAGGGCTGAACCGAGCCATTACCCAGCGGGCGCCAGGGGGCCCGTGATGGCGAGGAACTCAGGGGCTACGGCGCTTGCCGGCGGCCACTGCCACCGCAACGAGGATCAGGGCGCCCTTGAACGCGTCCTGAAGGAAGGTCGAGACGTTCAGCAGGACCAGCAAGTTCGTGATCACACCGAAGATGAACGTGCCGATGACGGCACCGGAGACGCGGCCGTACCCGCCGTTCAGCCGGGCACCCCCGATGACGACGGCGGCGATCGCGTCGAGTTCGTAACTCAGGCCCGCCGAGGGTGTGCCAGCCCCCACTCGGGAGGTGAGCATGAAACCCGCCAACCCCGACAGGATGCCGGCCACCAGGAAGACGAAGAAGATTGTCCCCCGGACCGGCAGCCCCGAGCTTTCGGCCGCGACCCGGCTGCTGCCGGTGGCATACACCCGGCGGCCGAACACCGTACGCCGCAGCAGCAGGGTCATGATCGCGATCACGGCAATCCAGAACAGCCCGAGCACCGGGAAACCGAAGATGTCCGCGGTACCGGGAGTTATGAATCCCACATCCTTCGGCGACAGCGGCGAGCCCTCGGTGTAGGCGTAGACGAGGCCACGGGCCAACGCCAGCATGCCGAGGGTGACGATGAACGCGTCGACCCCGCGGAAGGCGACCAGGGTGCCGTTGACCGCTCCGATGACTGCGCCCGTGGCCAGCGCCACCAGGAAGCCGACCCAGACGTTGCTGCCCTGGAACAGTCCCGCGCACATGACTGCCGCCAGACCGAGCGTCGAGCCGACGCTGATGTCGATTCCTCCGGAGATGACGACGATCAACTCTGCCAACACCAGTACGCCGGTGACCGACAGCTGGCTGACCAGGTTGGTCAGGTTCGCAGTGGTCAGGAAGGCATGACTGGTGATCGATGCGATGATCACCAGCCCGATCAGGATCAGCAGCGGGTACTGGTCTCTGATCCGCTCACGCAGCATCATGGCGACCCCGTCGGCGGGGGTCTGGGGATTCCCGCTCGTGGTGGACGGTTCTGTCTGGGTGCTCACGGCGCCTCCGCTCCGAGTGCCAAGCGTGCCAAGTCGTCGGTGTCCGCCGTCCGGGAGTCGAGTTCGGCCACGATCCGGCCGTCTCGCATGACCAGGACTCGGTGCGTGAGGAGGAGGACCTCCTCGGCTTCGCTGGAGACGACGAGAACCGTCTTTCCGCTCTGCGCCAACCCGTAGATGATCTCGTAGATGGTGGCCCTGGCTCCGACGTCGATGCCCTTGGTGGGCTCGTCGAAGATGATCACATTGGGATCGGCTGCCACCCACTTCGCGATGACCACCTTCTGCTGGTTGCCGCCGGAGAGGGTTCGCGTCGGTGTCTTCGCTGTGCCCTTGACGGTGAACTGCTGCACCAGGTCGTCAGCTGCTCGGCGCATGGCGCCGACCTTGAGCGCGCCACCGGCCGAGGCGAAGGCGGGAAGGCTAGAAAGCGTGAGGTTTTCGCCGTTGGTGAAGTCCGGCACGAATCCCTCGCGACGGCGGTCCTCGCTGACGTAGGCGATGCCCGACCGCAGAGCGGTCTTGGGGGAACGCAACCTCGGCTGGATGCCGTCGATGCGGACCTCTCCAGAGGCGATCGGAAGCTGGCCGCTCATGGCCCGCGCGATCGAGGACCGGCCACTGCCTACCAGGCCGTAGAGGCCCACGATTTCGCCAGGCCGCACTCGCAGGCTGATCCCGCGTGCCGAGCCGGCTGTGAGGCTGTCCACCACCAGTCCGCTGCGGTCGTTCTCACCCGTGGGCGCATCGTTCGGCGGTCGGTGCATGACCTTCAGCGCGTCGCCGATCATCAGCTGAGTGACCTGCTCGGGCCCAACCTCGGCTGCATTGACGATGTCGACCAGGCGGCCGTTGCGTAACACGACGATCCGGTCGGCGAGGTCGAAGACCTCCTGCATCCGGTGTGAGACGAACAGCACGCAGACGCCTGCGGCCCTCTCCCGTGCCACCATCTCCTTCACCAGATCGAAGTACGACTCGGTGGTGGAGGCGGTGGTCTCGTCCAGAATCAGGATCCGGTGCTCGTTCACCACGGCCCGGGTCAGGGCCAGCATCTGCCGCTGCCCGGGGGTGAGGCTGCCGGCGAGGCGGGACGGTGGCACGTTGCCGAGGCCGACCTGGTTCAACGCGTCGCGGGTTTCCTGGTCATCGGTGCTGCGGCCAGGTGCCCAAGCGTGCGAGCCGCCTCTGCGCAGTGAATAGAGCCACACGTTCTGACCGACGGTGAAGTCCTCGATGACCAGCGGTTCCTGATGCAGCAGCAGCACCCCTGAGTCGAAGGCGTCGTTCTGCGAATGGACTGAGTGGTCGCTACCAGTGACCCGGATCTCGCCACTCGACGGCTGCTCCTGACCGGACAGAAGCCTGGCGAAGGTGGACTTGCCCGCGCCGTTGGCACCGCACAGCGCCACGACCTCCCCGGGGTACAAGTCCACGTCGAAGTCCTCGAGGGCCACGACGCCCGGGTAGCGACGGCCGACGCCGCGCGCGGTGGCGATCGGGGTCCGGGCGCCGGACGTGGTCACGTCGGTCGTCGGGGTCACCACAGGGAGTACCCACCGTCCATCAGCAGTTCGGCGCCCTGGAAGTATCCGGAATCCGGGCCGAGCAGGAAGGCGACCGCCCCGGCAACCTCCTCGGTGGATGCGAAACGGTGCAGCACCGTGCCGGCCTTCCACTGCTCGTGCTGGTGGGCCTTCAGGTGATTGAGGGGGGTGTCCACATATCCGGGCGACAGGGCATTCACGCGGATGCCGCGCGGCCCCCACTCCACCGCGACTGACTTGGTCAAGGCCGTGACGCCGGCCTTGGAGGCGTTGTACACAGCCTGTCGCTGCGGCTGGTTGACGATCGCGTTGCCCGACATCGAGGCGATGGTGACGATGCTGCCGCTGCCCTTGGCGAGCATGTGGGCGCCGAAGGCCTGCACGACGAGGAAGACGCCTCGGAGGTTGACACCCATGACGTGGTCGTAGAGCTGCACGTCGATGTCCTCGACAGCGACGTCGTCCTCCACCACGCCGGCGGCGGCGACCAGGATGTCCGCGCCGCCGGCGGCCGCCACCCGTTCCGCCGCAGCCGCAATGCTTGCCGGATCCTTAACGTCCACCTCGAGAAAGGTTCCGTCCTGGGCGTCGGCGGGTTTCAGATCCAATCCCCAGACGTCGGCTCCTTCCTGCCGGAGACGGCGGCACACGGCCGTGCCGATCCCACCGGACGCCCCGGTAACCACGGCCAGACGGCCGGACAGATCGGTCACGCCTTCTCCTCAGTGCTGGAGGGTCCTACGCGCTCGTCCACAGTTAAGCACCTGTAATGACAGGATGTCAGCATTACCCTGGTTACTCTTTTGTCACGGAAGCCGGCTCCGCCGGTGCCGGAACGGGTCAGCCGGCGACGGGCAGTGACCACGGCAGCCACCGGGCCGGGTTTGCCACCAGGACGGCGTCCACCAGTGAAGAGCCCCCGGCCTGTCGAAGTCGGGGTACGAAACGGCTTGGAAGATAAGCTATCCCGGGCATACCGCCGTAGGCGGCATAGCGGCTGGCGCGGGCCACGTCACCCCCCAGCAGGATGCGGTCAGCCGCACCTGCTGCGGCCGCGGTCACCAGGCAGTCGATCAGCATCGAGTCCGGCCACTCCCGATGCCGGGCCATCCCGTCGTACCCGAGGTAGGCACCGGCCGCGGCGAGTTCTGCATGCAGGCCGGGGTCAGGATTTCTGTCCATGTGCGCCAGCACGACGCGATCGGCACCCACACCCAGGCCGCCCAGCAGGTTCAGCACCTCGAACCCCGCGCTGCCGTGCTCGGTGTGCACCATCACCGGAGCACCGGTGGCCGCGTGTGCTGCTGCGACCGCTTCCAGCACGCGGTGCTCGAAGGGTCGGACCTCCCAGTAACCGATGCCCGCCTTCAACACGCCTGCCCGCACCGGGCTACGCCTGGGATCTGTCCGGCTGAGATCCAGGTCCGCCGTTCCGTCCAGCAGGTCGGCCAGGAAGGCAGCGGTCAGGGTATTCACGTCGGCTTTCAGCAGAGGATGTCCGTCGGCGTAGTGCTCGCGCCGGTGTGCGCCCGTGGTAGCGACCACTCCAAGCCCCGTGGCAGCACTGATCCGCGCCAGTCCTTCGGGATCCCGACCCAACCCCTGCGGCGTCGCATCGACCATGGTGGTGATCCCTGCGGCATGCAGGTGGGACGCCTCAGCTCGGCTGCGCTCCTCGTCGGCGAGGTCATCACCCGGTAACAGCGGTGAGATCTGGAACAGGTGTTCGTGGTAGTCGACCGTGCCCAGCCGGGCTGGATCGACGTCTCCCAGCACGGTTCGCACCATCTGCACGGCCCCGGGCATCGGGTCCTCCGTCAGTCCCTTGCCGCGGCGGCGAGATGTGCCAGCCGGTCCACCCGAGCTTCGTTCATGGGCACGTCGAAGACCTCGGCGACCACCTGCGACCAGCCGTGCACGAAATAGCGCCAGCCGTCTCCGACCACGGCCAGCCGATCGGCCTGTGCCCGTGCCTGTTGCAGGAAGGTGAGTTCGCCCCGGTAGTTGATCTCCCATGCCACCCCACCGTCGGGGAACCGCACGGCATCGGTGACGGGCGAGCCCGGCCGGTCCTTTCCCAGCCCGGTCGCGTTGATGACCATCGTCCCCGGGCTGGCCGCCGACACCAGGGCGTCGTTCTCGGCTGCTTCCGTCGCCACGACGAACTCACAGCCCGCCGCACCGAAGGTCTGCTCAACCAGCAGCCGGGCGTGCTCGACCCGCTCCGGCACGGAGTCGACCACCACGAGACGCTTGGGCGCGTCGGCCCGCTCGCGGAGGTGATACGCGATGGCCAGGCCCGCACCGCCGGCACCCAGGCAGATGGCATCGCCGCCCGTGCGGGCGAAATGGTCGGGTGGCAGCAGGTCGCCGATGGCAAGACCGGCCGTGATCGGGTCCTTCGCGTGGCCGACGAGCCGCCCTCCGCGGGTGTGGATCGTGGAGATTTCTTCGAACCGCCGCGCATACGGGTCGAGCTCATCGAACATGTCGGCGGCAGCCCTGAACAGGCCGACCTTGTGGGCGGTGATCAACGCGCCGACCAGGTCCGGATCCTCGCGGTAGCGGGCCACGACGGCGCGGTACTGCTCGGTCGTCGCGTCGAGCGGGAGGTCCTGCCCCTCCAGCGTCCGGGTCGGCAGGCCGAGTTCGTCGGCCCAGGCGGGGAAGACGCGCAGGATGGACGAACCCGCGGTGGAGACGCCGACGAAGCCCATCCGCAGACCAGGACCGTTCATGACGCGTTCACGGCTGCAGCAGCGGTGATGGCCCCGGCGTTGGCGCTGATGCGGTCCCAGTTGCCTGCCAGCATGTCCGGCGTGGAACACAGCTCGCTGCCCGCTCCGACGGCGAGCGCCCCGGCCTCGAACCATTCGCTCACGTTGTCGGCGTTCACGCCGCCCGTGGGCATCAGCGGGACCTCCGGAAAGGGCCCTCGCAACGCCTTGAGAAAGGCCGGGCCACCCAGCGAGGCGGGGAAGATCTTGACCACGTGGGCGCCCAGCTCGACGGCAGTCATCACCTCGGTGGGCGTCAGAGCGCCGGTCATCACGACCAGGCCTGTGCGCAGCATGGCGGCGGTCAGATCAGCCCGGGTGCCGGGACTGACCAGGTAGCGTGCCCCGGCCGTGGTCGCATCGCGGGCCTGGGCTCGCGTGGTCACGGTGCCAGCGCCGATCACGGCGTCCGGGTGTCGGCGTACCGCTTCGGCGATCACGAAGGGTGCCTCCGGGGTGCTGTAGGTGACCTCGATCGCGGTCACTCCGCCGGCCACCAGCGCATCGATCGCGAGTCCCGCGCGGCCTGGGTCGGGGGCCCGAAGCACTGCGATGACGCGGCGAGCGCGCAGCTCGTCCAGGATGCCCATCTCTACGGATCCCTTCGCATCGAGGTCGCAGTCAGGTCGGCGATCAGGCGGTGACGGGGTGCGCCGGTGTATTGCCGGACAGGACGGCCAATGCGTCTGCGACAGCCATCGATCCCATCCGGTCGATGGCCTCGACGGTCGTCGCGGCGACATGCGGAGTGACGACGACTCGATCGGCAAGCTCGTCGCTCAGGAGTGGGCTCGTCCCGCCCGACTCGCTGGCCAGGGTGTCGGCCGCGTAGCCGACCACCGTGCCGTCACCGAGGGCCCGGGCCACGGCGGCCTCGTCGACCAGGTCGGCGCGGGCGGTGTTCACCAACGTGAGCGGGTGCCGCACGGCGTCCAACCAGGCCGCGTCCACCAGGACCCGGCCACCGGGGGCGTGCAGGCTGACGGCATCACACTCGGCGGCCAACCGGGCCAGGTCGGCCGGCTGCGCACCCTGGCAGCGCACCGAATCGTCGGTCACGAACGGGTCGTGAACCAGCACCGTGCTACCGAAGGCGAGCAGGCGGCGCACCACGCCCTGCCCGATTCTGCCGTTGCCGACGACGCCGACGGTCAGACCGGCCATCTCCCGGCCGCGCGGGCCCTTCCAGCTACCCGAACGCACGGCGCGATCGCCGACTGTCGTCCCCCGGACCGCGGCCAGCAGCAGACCTACTGCATGGTCTGCCACCGAATCACTGTTCGCACCAGGGGTATTCGTGACGACGATGCCTCGGGCCGCGGCGGCGGTCAGGTCCACAGCTTCGACGCCGACCCCGTAACGCGCCACCACACGCAGGACGGGAGCGGCGCCTAGAAGATCGTCGGTGACGGGTCCGGCTCCGGCGATCCAGGCGACAGCGCTGCCGAGGGGCTCGGCAAGCAGTTCAAGCTCGTGCCGCGGTGACGCGCGGACGACGTCGAAACCGGCGGTCGCCAGTTCGGCGTCCAGGTCGCGGCTGCCGGACGAGAACGAGCGGGTCGTCACCAGGACCACGCGACGTCCTGTTCCGAAGGCGGTCACGAGACCCTTCCCGCCACGGGAAACCAGGGCTCGAGGCGGGCGTAGGCGTCGAGGAACACTTCGTGCGCCCGACGGTAGGTCGCGTGCCGAGCGTCGTCCGGCTCGAAGACGTCCGTGACGGTGGAGAGATCGCGGGCGGCACCGAAGTCGAGGGCGCCCACGGCGACGCCGGCAGTGACGGCGGCGCCGAGACTGTTGGCCTCCTCCTGGACAGTGCGCCGACGCAGCCTCGTGCCCCACACATCGGCCATGATCTGCAACCAGACATCGCTGGCGGCGCCGCCGCCGATGGCGTCCACGGTCTCGATCGTCCGGCCGCCGTCCCGGAAGGCCTCGACACAGGTGTACAGGTTTAAGGCGACCCCCTCCAGAACGGCCCGTGTCAACTGCGCCGGACCGTGGCGGCTGGTCAAGCCGATGAAGGCGCCGCGTGCCTCGGGGTTCCAGTACGGCGAGCGTTCACCCAGCAGGTGCGGCAGGAAGAACAAGCCGTCCGTCGCGGCCTCCGCCCCGGCGGCCGCGCCGCCCCCGGTGGCGCAGCGCGCGTCGCCGGCCCGCGCGCCGCCCCCCGCGCTCCACAGCAGCGCCCCCGCCCCCGCGCCCCACGGGGCGGGG
>CALMAR010000438.1 GCA_937859855.1 uncultured Kineosporia sp. | reverse complement strand
GCCCCCGGTTCACCCGGCGCCCGGGCCTTCGTCCTGATCCTGACCACGGCGATCGGGGCGGGAGCGCGGGCGGTGACCGCCGAGACCGATCAGAACCAGGCCATGGCCCTGGCCGATGAGGTGATCGCGTTGATCGAGCGGCTGGCGCGTCCCTGACCCCAGCCGGGGCGCGCGGCGGTCACGCGGCCACTACCGTGCTGGACATGAGCCAGGCCAGCCTCAGCCAGCAGTCCGGGAACCAGACCAGCCAGACCAGCCGGCTGCGGGAGCGGGTGCCGGCGCTGATGCCGCAGCTACGAGCCGATCTTGAGTCGCTGGTCCGGATTCCCAGCGTCTCCGCTCCGGCCTTCGATCAGGCACCGGTTCGGGCCAGCGCCGAACGGGTGGCCAGCCTGCTGCGGGACGCCGGCTTGCCCGACGTCCAGATCCTCACCGCCGCAGGCAGCGCCCCAGCCGTGGTGGCGCGACACCCGGCTCCCAAGGGGGCGCCGACGGTGCTGCTCTACGCCCACCACGACGTGCAGCCCCCGGGGGCGGAGGCCGGCTGGATCACGCCGGCCTTCGAGCCATCGGAACGTGATGGCCGGCTCTACGGCCGGGGAGCGGCCGACGACAAGGCCGGGGTGATGACCCACGTCGGCGCCCTGCGCGCGCTCGGCGGCGACCTCGGCGTGGGGGTCACCGTGTTCATCGAGGGCGAGGAGGAGATCGGCTCGCCGTTCTTCGGCGCCTTCCTGCACGAGTATCGCGAGCTGCTGCGGGCCGACGTGATCGTCGTGGCCGACTCGGACAACTGGAAGGCCGACGTTCCCGCCCTGACCACCACCCTGCGCGGACTGGTCGACGGCACGATCACGGTGCGGACCCTGGACCATGCGGTGCACTCGGGCATGTACGGCGGCGCGGTGCCCGACGCGATGCTGGCGACGGTGCGGCTGCTGGACTCGCTGTGGGACGACGACGGCTCGGTCGCGATCCCTGGCCTGATCAGCCGGTCCGACGCCGCGGTGGAGTACCCAGAACCTGACCTCCGGGCGGACTCCGGTGTGCTGGATGGTGTTTCGCTGATCGGGGGTGGAAGTCTGGCTTCCCGGCTCTGGACCCAGCCCGCGCTGGCCATCATCGGGATCGATGCTCCGTCGGTCGATCAGGCATCGAACACACTGGCCGCGTCGGTCCGGGTGAAGTTCTCGCTCCGGATCGCACCCGGGCAGCAGCCGGAGGCGGCGTTCGATGCGTTCGCCGCTGCGGTCGCCGAGCGGGTCCCGTTCGGCGCGCAGGTGACTGTGGACGCCAACGAGTTCGGCCAGGCCTTCGCCGCCGACACGGCTGGGGAAGTGTATGCCAAGGCCCGGCAGGCCTTGGCCGAAGCCTGGGGCGCCGAGCCGGTGGACATGGGCATTGGCGGGTCAATCCCGTTCATCGCCGACCTGGTGTCGGTCTATCCGGAGGCCACCGTACTGGTGACGGGGATCGAGGACCCGGACAGCCGGGCGCACGGCGAGAACGAGTCGTTGCACCTGGCCGTCTTCGAGCGCGCTTGCCTGGCCGAGGCATTGTTCCTGGCCGCGCTTGGCTGAGAATCGCCGTTGCCGCCGCCCTGCGGCAGTTTCAGGCCGGTAGAGCCAGCATCTGGTCCAGGGCGACGCGGGCCCAATGCGCCACGTCCGGATCCACCACGATCCGGTTCACCACCTGCCCGGCGGCCAGCGACTCCAGCGCCCAGACCAGATGGGGCAGGTCGATCCGGTTCATGGTCGAGCAGAAGCACACCGTCCGGTCCAGAAACGCGATCTGCTGCTCCGGATGCTGACGGGCCAGCCGGCGGACCAGGTTCAGCTCGGTGCCGATCGCCCAGGCGGTCCCCGCGGGAGCAGCCTCCACCGCCTGAATGATCGCTTCAGTCGAGCCGATCACATCGGCGGCCGTGACCACCTCGTGCTTGCACTCCGGGTGCACCATCACCTTGATCCCCGGCACCTGCTCCCGGGCGTCGAGCACGTTCTGGGCACTGAACCGGCCGTGCACGGAGCAGTGCCCGCGCCAGAGGATCATCCGGGCGTCCTGGAGCTGCTGCCTGCTCAGCCCGCCCCTCGGCTGGTGCGGGTTGTAGACCACGCAATCGTCCAGCGACAGGCCCAGCCGCAGCACGGCCGTGTTCCGGCCCAGGTGCTGATCGGGCAGGAACAGCACCTTGCCCAGTCCTGGCGGGCGCTGGTCGAAGGCCCAGTTCAGCGCGGTCCTGGCGTTGGACGACGTGCACACCGTGCCACCATGGCGCCCGGTGAACCCCTTGATCGCGGCCGAGGAGTTCATGTACGTCACTGGGACGACGTCCCCGGCGATGCCGGCCTCCTCCAGCGTGTCCCAGGCATCCTCGACCTGCGATATCGCCGCCATGTCGGCCATCGAGCAGCCCGCGGCCAGGTCCGGTAGCACCACCTGCTGATGAGTGGCGGTGAGGATGTCGGCGCTCTCGGCCATGAAGTGCACGCCGCAGAACACGATGAACTGCGCGCCCGGCCGGTTGGCGGCGTCCCGGGCCAGCTTGAACGAGTCGCCGGTGACGTCAGCGAACTCGATCACCTCGTCCCGCTGGTAGTGGTGGCCCAGCACGAAGGCCCGGTCGCCCAGGGCCTCGCGGGCGGCGCGGGCCCGTTCGACCAGATCCGGGCTGGACGGCGCGGGCAGATCGCCGGGGCACTCGACCCCGCGTTCGCTGAGCAGGTCCGGCTGCGCCGCAGGGCGCTGGCCCAGCAGCAGCAGGGCGGGGGAGGAGGCAGGCTCGGTGAAACTCACGTCGCCGATTTTCTCATGTGCTGGAACGGCCGGGCGGGCGGCACAATGCAGCACTGTGCGCGTCGTCATCGCTCCGGACTGCTTCACCGGCACCTTGAGCGCCCCGCAGGCCGCGGAGGCGATCGCGGCCGGTTGGCGGCGGCATGCGGACGACGACGAGCTCGATCTGTCCCCGATGTCCGACGGCGGCCCGGGCTTCATCGATGCGCTGCAGGCTGCGCTGGGCGGGGACCTGATTCCGGTCAGCGTTCCGGGGCCGCTGGGCGAGCCGGCTCTGGCCGCGATCCTGCTGCACCAGGAGACCGCCTACGTCGAGTCGGCGCAGGCCTGCGGGCTGTCCCTGATCCCGGCCGATCGGCGTGACCCGGGCCGGGCCACCAGCCTTGGCCTGGGCCATCTGCTGCAAGCTGCTCTGACCGCCGGCGCCAGCCGGATCGTGGTCGGGCTGGGCGGTTCCGGCACCAACGATGCCGGTGCCGGAATGCTGGCGGGCCTGGCCCAGGCCCAGGGTTCGCCCGAGACCGGCGAGCTGATGGCCCGGCTGGCGCACGGCGGTGATCGGCTGAAGGGCATCACCGCTGATCAACTCGCGGGCCTGGCGCCGGTCCGGGAAGCGTTCGCCGGGGTCGAGCTGGTCGCGGCCAGCGATGTGGATGTGCCGCTGCTGGGTTTCCGGGGAGCCAGTGCGATGTTCGCCGAGCAGAAGGGCGCCAGCCCGCCTCAGGCCCAGGCGCTCGATCTGGCTCTGAGCGACTTCGCCCGGGCGCTGATCGACGCCCCCGGAGTCAGCGGTGACCGGCCCGGGCAGAAGCTGGTGGCCCAGCCAGGAGCCGGCGCGGCCGGCGGCCTGGGCTTCGGCCTGTTCTGGCTCGGTGCCCGGCGG
>CALMAR010000437.1 GCA_937859855.1 uncultured Kineosporia sp. | reverse complement strand
GTCCAGCTCGACCTGGGCGGCGTCGTAGTCCTCGGCCGCCTGACTGAGGGCGAGGTCGGCGGCGTCCACCCGGGCCGCGGACGCGCTCAGGGTGGCCTGGATCTGATTGACGTCGGTCAGCGCCTGCGCCGCCCGGCGCTTGGCTTGGCGCACCTGATCAGCGCTCGGGTAGACCGGATTGGCCCGGAGGGCGGCGGCCGGATCGGCCCGGGGACCGGCCAGGGCCGGCGAGGCGGGCTGAATGCCGGTGACCAGGACGGCGCACGCCGCCAGCACCGCACCCGTGCCTGCTCGTCGCATCCGCTCCAGCTCCTCGGTCGTCCGGCATCAGCGTGACGCGCGATCCGGCATAACCTCAACCTAAAGTCGAAGGTTAGCGTTAGATCGTTGTGCGGCACAGCCCTGTCCCGGACTGCTCGGCGGCTCAGCCCGCCACCTGAAGCGTTGCTCGCGGCCGGATCCCGGGGATCACTCGGTGCAGAGTTCGACCAAGAAGCCGAGCATGGCGGCCACCTCGTCGGGCGATCCGAGCCGGTACCGCGCCACGGTCTCGCCGCTGCCCACCCGCACCGAGACATCACCCATCTCACCGTTCAGCACCGCGAACGCCCGCTCGTCGGTGGCGTCGTCGCCGGCGTACAGCACCGCCTCGGCCCCCAGATGCTGCCGCAGTTCCCTGATCGCGGTGCCCTTGGTGACGTCGACCACGGACAGCTCGACCACTTCCTTGCCCTTGGTCAGCTGGATGCCGGGCCAGCTGGCCGGCCCGTCCATCGCCGCGATGGTGGCCCGGGCGGCCACCGACCGATCGGCCTGCCGGGTGTGCAGCACCGCACCGGCCGGTTTCACCTCGACCCGGGTCCCCTCGAACTCGGCACTGATCCGGTTCAGCTCAGATGTCAAGCCCTGCAACAGTTTCAGCGCAGCCTCGTCCACCGGGACCAACTGATCGCCGTTGCCGCCCGGATCACTGATCTCGGCCCCGTGGCTGCCGATCAGGACGGTGCCCGGCGGCGGGTCAGCGACCGCCCGCAGATCAGCCAGCGTCCGCCCGGACACCAGCGCGACCCGGATTTCCGGCAGGCCGGTGAGAACAGCCAGATGCTCCTGCGACTGCCGCAACATCCGGGCGGTGTCCGGCTGCGAAACGATCGGCGCCAGGACGCCGTCGAAGTCCAGGGCGATCAGCAGCCGGGATCGCATCGCGAAACCCTCCAGCGCACCCACCAGGTCGGCCGGAAGGGTGCTCGGCACCGCCGACGAGCCCCGCCGGAACACCGCCCGGCCGCGCACCGGTGCCGGTTGCGGGATGGCCGGGGGCCGGTCCTGGTCCGGCGCCGACCCGGCCACCTGCAGGAAGGTGGCGGCCCAGCGAGCGACATCGTGCTCGAACACCCGCCGGCGCATGGCCCGCATCCGCCGTTGTGCGTCCTTGGGCTGGACCTGCGCCGCGCGCATGATGGCCGCCTTCACGCCGTCGATGTCGTGCGGGTTGATCAGGAACGACTGCGGCAGCTCGATCGCCGCGCCGGCGAACTCGCTCAGCACCAGCGCGCCGCGCTCGTCCGGGCGGCTGGCCACGTATTCCTTGGCGACCAGGTTCATGCCATCGCGCAGCGCCGTGACCAGCAGCACGTCGGCGGCCAGATACATCGCGGCCAGCTCCGTGCGGTCGTAGGCCTGATGCAGGTAATGGACGGCCGGATGCCCGATCCGGCCATGATCACCGTTGATCCGCCCGACCGTCTCCTCGACCTCCTGGCGCAGTTGCAGATACTCCTCCACCCGCTCCCGGCTCGGCGTGGCCACCTGCACCAGCACCGCCCGCTCGGCGGTCAGCTGGCCGTCCTCGAGCAACTCCTCGACGGCCTTCAGCCGGTGCAGGATTCCCTTGGTGTAGTCCAGCCGGTCCACCCCGAGTAGCACGATCTCCGGGTCGCCCAGCTCGCGCCGGATCTCTCGGGCCCGCTCCTGGGTGGCCGGATCGCGGGCCAGCTCATCGGCGGCCTTCGCATCGATCGAGATCGGGAACGCGGCCGCGCGCACCTCCCGCCGGGGATGGCTCTGCGCGCTGCCGAACCGCTCCTCGTCGGGCAGCTGCACCAGTCCGCGCCGGGTGGTCAGGCCGTTGCGCCGGCAGGCGCGCAGGAAGTTGCCCGCATCGGCCGGGCGCTGGAAGCCGAGCTGGTCAGCCCCGAGCAGGCCCTCCAGCACGGCCCGGCGCCAGGGCAGCTGGGCGAAGATCTCATAGGGCGGGAAGGGGATGTGGTTGAAGAACGCGATCCGCAGGTCCGGGCGCAACTGACGCAGGAACTGCGGGACCAGCTGGAGCTGGTAGTCCTGCACCCAGACCAGCGCGCCGTCGCCGGCCTGCTGAGCCGCCGCCTCGGCGAACCGGTGGTTGACCTTGACGTAAGCGTCCCACCAGCTGCGGTGGAACTGAGGCGGTACCACGACGTCGTGGTACAGCGGCCACAGAGTGCCGTTGGACATGCCCTCGTAGAAGTCCTGGACCTCTTCCTCGTCCAGCGGCACCGGGATCAGCCGGATGCCGCGGGCATCGAAGGGCTCCGGCGCTTCGCCGGGCGAGCCGGTCCAGCCCACCCAGGCACCGGAATTGCTGCGCATCACCGGCTCCAGCGCGGCCACCAGGCCACCGGGGCTGGGCTGCCAGCTCACCGTGCCGTCCGGGCCCTCCCGGCGATCCACCGGCAGCCGGTTGGCCACCACGACCAGGTCATGCTCCGTCACCGGCTGGCCTCCTGATCGGTCTCATCTTCGGCCCACCCGGCGAACGGTGATCCGGCTCGTCTGTGTGACCAGCCTAGGGCCACCGGCCCGGCCACCCGGCGGCGACCAGCCCGGCCACCCCGGTGGCGAGACCTGCGGGCCGGGCGTAGTAGACAGAGGCATGACTGAGCCAGCTCAACCATCAGTGGCACTGCTGGGCCTGGGCACGATGGGCGCGGCGATGGCCAGGAACATCGCCGCCGCTGGTCTGCCGCTGACGGTGTGGAACCGGACCCGGGCGCGGGCGGAGCCGCTGAAGGACGCCGGAGCGCGAGTGGCGCCCACGGCGGCCGAGGCGGTGGACGGCGCCGACGTCGTGATCACCATGTTGTTCGATACGGACAGCGTGGCCTGTGTGATCGAGGACGCCGCTGCCAACCTCGCTCCGGGCACGATCTGGGCGCAGATGAGCACGGTCGGAGTGGCGGGCACTCAGCGGCTGGCCCGGCTGGCCGGCAAGCACGACCTGGTTCTGGTCGACGCGCCGGTGCTGGGTACCAAGAAGCCGGCGCAGGACGGCGCCCTGGTGGTGCTGGCCTCTGGGCCGGACGGCACGCAGGCGGCCCTGACCCCGGTGTTCGATGCGCTCGGCCAGCGCACGATCTGGCTGGGTGAGGCCGGGAACGGCTCCAAGCTCAAGCTGGTGGCCAACGGCTGGGTGCTCACCTTGCTGGACGGCGTGGCCCAGAGCCTGCGGATGGCGCAGGCTTTCGGCCTGGATCCGGAGTTGTTCCTGGAGGCCGTGAAGGGTGGCGCGATGGACGCGCCGTACATCGGCCTGAAGGCCAGCGCGATGCTGGCCAGCCGGTACGACCCGGCCTTCGCGTTGTCCGGCGCGGCCAAGGACGCCGCCCTGATCGACGAAGCGGCCCAGGCGGCCGGCGCCGCGCCCGAGTTCGTGCAGGTCGTCCGCAGGCATCTCGAGGAGGCGGTCGAGCAGGGCCATGGCGACAAGGACATGTCAGCGGTCTACCTGGTGGTGCCGCCCATCTCCTGACCACCTCCCAGCCGTAGGGTGCAGGCTGTGAGCAACGCCCTGTCCGCTGTTCTGATCACGGTCAGCTTGCTGATCGCGGCCTGGAGCATCGTGCTGGCGGTGCTCGACCGGCGGCCCGGCGATTGGATCGTCTATGCGCTCGGGGGGCTGGAGCTGCTGCTGCTGGCGCAACTGGTGGTGGCGATCGTGGAGTTGGTCTCGGGTCGACATCCGGCCAGCACGGCGACCTTCGTGGCCTACGCGGTGGGGGCGTTGCTGGTCGCTCCGGCTGGGCTGTTGTGGTCGCTGGCCGAGCGGTCGCGGTCCAGCACGCTGGTGATCACGGTGGCCTGCCTGGCGTTGCCGGTGATGACCGTGCGGATGCTGCAGATGTGGAGCGTCCGTGGCTGAGACCGGGGCCCATTCGCAGCGCCCGCCGGCCCGCACGGGTGGCGCTGACCGGCGGACCAGCGGGCCGGGGCGGCTGCTGGTCGCGGTGTACGCCCTCTTCGCGCTGGCCGCGACGTCGCGGGCCGCGGTACAGATCGCGACCAAGTTCAGCCAGGCGCCGCTGGCCTATCTGCTCTCAGCGCTGGCCGCCGTGGTGTACATCGTGGCGACGCTGGCGCTGGCCCGCCCGGGTCTGCTCTGGCGCCGGATCGCCCTGGGGACAGTGGGTTTCGAGCTGGCCGGCGTGATCGTGGTGGGCACGCTCAGCCTGTTCGATTCGAAAGCCTTCCCCGACGCCACCGTCTGGTCGGTGTACGGGCGAGGCTATGGCTTCGTCCCGCTGGTGCTGCCGATGGCCGGGTTGTACTGGCTGAGCCGGACCGACCCGGGGAGCTGATGCTCGTGCTGCAACAGTTCGACCAGCGCAACGCCGATCTGGTCTACAGCGTGAACGGCGTGCTCCGGCACCGGGACCAGCCCGGGCTGTCCCCGTTCGACTCGGTGGTGCAGGGCGGCGACGCCGTCTGGGAGGGGCTGAGGCTGTACGACGGCCGGATCTTCGCCCTGACCGAGCATCTGGACCGGCTGCTTCGGTCCGCCAAAGCGCTTGGTTTCGAAGGCATTCCGGCCCACGAGGAGATCATCGGCGCGATCGCTGAAACCCTGCGGGCGAACGAGATGCGCGACGGCGTGCACATCCGGCTCACCCTGACCCGCGGCGTCAAGGTCACCAGCGGGATGGATCCCCGGCTGAATCGCAGCGGTTGCACCCTGATCGTGCTGGCCGAGCACAAGCCCCCGGTCTACGGCACCGGCGGGCTGAGCCTGGCGACGTCCTCGGTCCGCCGATCCGGCCCGGGCACCCTGGATCCGAAGATCCACCACAACAACCTGCTGACGTCGATCCTGGCCAAGATCGAGGCGAATGCCGCCGGGGCGGACGACGCGGTGATGCTGGACGAGCGCGGATTCGTGGCCGAGACCAACGCCACCCATCTGTTCCTGGTCACCGGCGGCCAGCTGCGGACCCCGTTCGCGCACGCCTGCCCGGAAGGCATAACCCGGTTCGCGGTGATGAAAGTCGCTGCCGCGGAGAGTATCCCGTGTGCCGAAGCAGATCTGTCGCTGAGCCAGTTCTACACCGCCGATGAGGTGTTCTGCACCCGCACGATGGGCGAGATCGCCGCTGTCACCCAGATCGATGGCCGCCTGATCGGCTCGGGCCAGCCCGGGCCGCTGACGGCGCGGATCGCCGAACTGTTCGCCGCCCACGCCCGCGCCAAGGCCGCCGCCGTCCCCCCGCTGCGCTGATCATGCAACTTCTTGCGAGATCAGCGCCGCAGAAGCGCTCGCTGGCTCAAGTTTGGACATGATCAGCTTACGAGGTGCGGAGCCGGTGGGCGGCCAGCGCCAGGTAGTGGGGCATCGCCTGCTCGACCAGGGCCTGCAACCGGGCCGGCAGTCGCTCCGGCGCCGCGCCGGGCGCGCCGGGCGGTCCAGCGAATCCGGTGGATGACTCGACCGAGGCGTACCAGTGCCGGGCCCACACACCGTCGGTGTCGCGGGGGCCGGGCGGCCAGGTCAACATGGCCGGGTCGAAGCGGATGCCCAGTTCGGCGCAGAGCCGGGCGAGGATGCCAGCCGGATCAGCCAGCAGATCTTCGGCACCGACCACCGGGCCGTTGAACCGCTCGAAAAGCATTGCCTGCTGTGCGAAACCGAGATCTTCCAGGGTCGGCTGCTGGCGCACCCGGGCATACGATGCGACCACCCGGGCCGGATCCCGGATCAGGAACGCATGCTTGAGCCCGGCCAGCCAGGGCCCGGCCCCGGCCAGCATGCCCGGCAGCAGATGGTGGGTCATCTGCTTCTGGTACTGCACCGAAACGCCGGGCGGGAGAGGCTGATCCAGCAATGCGGCCGCGTCCTGCCATCGCTGCGGCTGACTGGCCAGCACGTCGTCCCGCCCCGGGTGATCGATGCCGGTCTCGGCCAGGTAGTGAGCGTAGAACGGCTCGTCCCGCACGACGGTGTCCGCTCGCTGGCCGAAGCTGCGCATCATCGCGGTGGAAAGATTCCGCGGCCCAGACCACATCGCGATCCTGGTCACCATGCCCGAGAGGCTAGCGGCGCAACGCTGGCCCGTGGCTCCCTGCCCCCGCCATGATCAACCAGTTCAGCCCGCCATTGCAGGCTCTCGGCCCAACATTCGCGGGCTGAGCCGGAGACCTTGAAGACTGTCCCGGCTCTGAACTACGAGCCCATGAGCCCACGGTCGGAGTCGAACCGACGACCATCCGCTTACAAGGCGGGCGCTCTGGCCTCTGAGCTACGCGGGCGTGCGACTGGAAAGACGCTGATCGATGGTATCGGCTGAGCCGGGGGCAGCCCGAAACCGTCAGACCAGCTCGGGAGTGAACTCGGGACCAGGCCGCCCGAACAGGTACCCCTGCGCGTGCCGCACGCCGAGATCCGCCAGCAGCGCACTCTGTTCCTCGGTCTCCACGCCCTCGACGATCACGTCCACGCCCAGCCCATGCCCGAGCCCGGTCAGCGCTTCGACGATCCGCTCGCACTGCGCGTCCGTGCCCAGCCCGGCGGTGAAGCTGCGATCCACCTTGATCCCCGACACCGGCAGGTCGCGCAGATACGACAGCGCCGAGAACCCGGTGCCGAAGTCATCCACCATCACCCGGACACCCTGCCGATCGAGCAGCTCCAGCTCCCGGCGAGCGCTGGGCGCGGCACTCAGCACCACCGACTCGGTCAACTCGACCATCAGCCGCTCCGGTGGCAGGCCGGCCGACCCCAGCACCTTCTCCACCTGCTGGGCCAGCCCGGGCTGGGCCACCTGCCGCGGGGACACGTTGACCGACACGTAACCGGCGGACTCCGGAGACGCCGCTGCGGCCCGCACAGCCTCGGTCAGCACCCAATGCCCGATCTGCGAGATCAGGCCGGACTCCTCGGCCATCGGCAGGAAGCGCAGCGGAGCCAGCAGCCCGTGCTCGGGGTGTTCCCAGCGCAGCAGCGCCTCCCGGCCGAGCAATCTGCGGGAGGTGAGGTCGACGATCGGCTGGAAGTGCAGCCGCAGATCGCCCATCTCCAGCCCGGCCCGCAGGGCGTGCTCGAGATCCAGTCGCTCGACCGCGCGCTGGCGCAGCCCGGCGTCGACCAGATCCCAGCGATTGCGGCCGCGGTCCTTGGCCCGATACCGGGCGATGCCGGCGTCTCGCAGCATGCTTGTCGGATCCGCGTCGCCCCCGTTCACGGCGATCCCGATGCTCACCGTGGGGAGCAGATCCCGGTCCGCGACCTCCAGCGGCTTGGTGACCGCGCTCTGGATCCGTTCGGCCACCACCACGGCCTCGTGCTCACTGGCGACGTCCTCGCACACCACCACGAACTCGTCGGCGCCCAGCCGACCGGCGGTGTCGCCCGGTTTCAGCGCGCCGCCCAGCCGCCGGCCAAGCTCGATCAGCACCGCGTCTCCCTGTTCGTGCCCGGCGCTGTCGTTGATCACCCGGAAGTGGTCGACGTCGCACAGCAGCACCGCCACCTGGCGGCGGGACCGCTGGGACCGGTCCAGCGCCTTCTGGATCCGGTCCAGCACCAGAGTGCGATTCGGCAGGCCGGTCAGGGTGTCGTGCAGGGTCATGTGGGTGAGCAACTGCTGGGCCTGGTGGATCTCGCTGGCGTCCTCGACCTGTACGACGAACTGCTGCGGCGACCCACCCTGATCGCGCACCACTGTGATCGACAGCTGGCCCCACAGCTGCATGCCGCCGTGCCCGACGTAGCGCCGGTCGAGGGCGACCACATCCAGGTCGCCTCGAATGAGCTGCCCGATCTGGATGCTGGTCTCCTCCAGATCGGCCGGGTGAATGATCTCGTAGAGGGTTCGTTCCTGCAGCTGGTCGGCCCGGTAGCCCAGCATCCGGCACAGTTCCCGGTTCACCCGCAGGAAGCGGCCGTTGAGTGAGGCCACAGCGACCCCGATCGGGCTGTGCTGCATGCTTAGCCGGAACATGTCCTGCCCCGGCCCGGCGGCCAGGTCAGCGCCCTGGATCGGCACCGGCGGCGAGGCTGGAGGGGGGTTCTGAGCCAGCGGCCGGTTCGCGGCCTGGTCCGGCTCGAGCCGGCCAGCCGCCAGCAACTGCTGGATCAATTCATCGTCCGGCCCGGCCAGGCTGACGAAACCACCCGGCTCGGATTCCCCTGTGCGGGGCAGGGGCCGGGCGGTTTCGACCGCGGTGAAGGTGGTGACGGCGGCCTGCGGCGGTTCGTTGCCGGAGATCAGCGGGACGGCGGTGACGCGCAGCCGGGTCGGCTGCGCGTCCCGGTCCAGCACCAGGTCGATGTCGTACTGGACCTGGCCGGTGGCCACCGCCCGGCTGGCCACATCCGCCACCAATCGGCTGGCCCGGTTCTCAGAATAGCCCGCCGCAGAGTGACTTTCCGATCTGTCGCTGGCCGCCCGCTGGCTCGGCATGGTCTTGCGGGACGACCCGCCCGATGTCCGGGGAGGGACTGGATCGGCCAGCCGGAGCAGCTCGCGGGCGGCCGGATTGGCCAGCAGGAAACTGCCGTCCCGGTCGTGCAGGACGACGCCCTCAGGAAGTGCGGCCAGCAGGGCGCGATGCCGGGCTTCTGACTCCGCCGTGGATGCGGCCACCTGGGCCCGCCCGGTCCTGCGCAGATCTGCTCGTGGCATCAACACTCCCTCTAGTCACGCGCAGTGTATTTATGACTACGTCATGCTTTCATGACGACACGGGAGCCCAGCCCGGCGGATCGCCAAAGTGACCGAACGTCCTACCCATCCAGGGCGTTCAGGTTCGGGGTTCGCTCAGGGCGATCCCCGAACCGGGCTCGAGATCCGATCGGTAATGTCGGTCAGCAATACTGAGCGCGCACTCAGCCATCAAGTTGTCATCCAGCCAGGAGTCAGACCGTGGAACGCATCGCCCGCTTCGTTCTTGCCCATCGGCGATGGGTCTTCGCCTTCTGGTTCGTCATCTTCGTGGCCGGGGTTGCCACCGCCGGTCAGCTCAGCAAACGGCTCTCATTCGACTTCTCCCTGCCCGGCCAGGAGGGCTACGAGACCGAGGTCAAGCTGGCCCAGGCCTACGGCGTCGCCGCCTACCCGTCCTACATCCCGGTCTTCACCGCCAAGGATGGCAGCGCAATCACCGATCACACGCAGGAAATGGGCGCCGTCGCCACCGCGATCAGGGCGATTCCGGGTCTCCAGGTACTCGACTACTCCTCCACCAAGGACGAGGGCTTCCTCACCAGCGACCGCAAGTCGGGCTTCGATCTGGTGTATTCGCCGACACAGACCAGCTTCACCGACCCGTTCGCCGAGAAGTTCACCCAGGCCGTTCAGCAGAGCGCGGCCGCGAACAACCTGTCCGTCACCGTCACCGGATACAACCAGTTGCAATCCGGCAGCGACGACAACCAGGGGCCCAGCATCCTGGTCGAGACCCTGATCGGCGCCACCGGCGCCCTAGTCGTGCTGATCTTCGTTTTCGCATCCTTCCTGGCCCTGGTGCCGCTGATGATCGCGGCCGTGTCGATCCTCTCCACATTCCTGATCGTGCTCGGGCTGACCACTTTCGCCGACGTGAGTTTCGTGGTGGAGTTCTTGATCTCGCTGGTCGGCCTGGGAGTGGCGATCGACTACTCGCTGCTGGTGGTGTCGCGCTGGCGGGAGGAACGGGCCAAGGGCGCGGAAAACCATGACGCGGTGCTGACCGCGGTCCGGACCGCTGGGCACGCCGTTCTGGCCTCCGGCGTGACCGTGGCGATCAGCCTGATCGCACTGATCGTGGTCCCGGTTCCGCTGCTGCGGAGCATGGGCTTCGGCGGCATGCTGATCCCGCTGGTCAGCACCACCGTGGTGCTGACCCTGCTGCCGGCTCTGCTCGGCGCGATCGGCCCCCGGGTGGACTGGCCCCGGATCCGGCATGAGGGCGCGGTATCGCGGGGCTGGTCGGCCTGGGCCCGGACGATCGTCCGCTTCCGCTGGGTGGCGGCCGGAGTGGCCGCGCTGATCCTGGCGATCGCGATCGCGCCGGTGTCGGCGATCCAGTTCGGGCAGGCCAGTTCCGATTCCCTGGCCGCCAACGGCCAGGCCCATGACACCCTGGTCGCCCTGCGCGATAACGGCGTCGGCACCGGCATCCTCACCCCGATGGAAGTGCTGGTGAAGGGCGGTGGCCAGCAGGCCGTCGTGGCTGCGGCGCAGAAGGTGGACGGCGTCCGGATGGCGGTAGCGCTGCCGCCGGGCCGGGGCGGGATCAGCGAGGTCGTGGTGGTGCCTGATCACGAGACGGTCGACAACAACAGTGTCGCCACCGTGACCGCGGTCCGTCAGCAGATCAAGGATCTGCCCGGCTATGACGGGACGGCGGGACTGGGCGCGACCGTGCTGGACTACCAGCGCGCGGTCTACCAGAACTTCCCCTACGTGCTGGCGGTGATCGCGCTGGTCACATTCATCCTGCTGGTGCGGACCTTCCGGTCCCTGCTGCTGCCGCTCAAGGCGGTGCTGCTGAATCTGATCAGCGTGACGGCGGTATTCGGCCTTTCGACCTGGTTCTGGCAGGAAGGTCACGGCTCGGAGGCGGTCTTCGGTATCCAGCGCACCGGCGCGATGACGTTCTGGCTGCCCGTACTGGTGTTCGCGTTCCTGTTCGGGCTGTCGATGGACTACGAGGTGTTCATCCTGGCCCGGATGCGGGAGGAGTACGACCGGACCGGGTCCACCGCTTACGCCGTCGAACACGGGCTGGGCCGCACCGGGCGGCTGGTGACGTCGGCGGCGCTGATCCTGTTCTTCGCCTTCGCCGCGCTGGCGTCCGCACCGGGCACCGACATCAAGGTGTTCGCGACCGCGCTCGGGTCGGCATCCTGGTCGACGCGACCATTGTCCGGGCCCTGCTGGTGCCGGCCCTGGTGTCTCTGTTCGGCAAGTACAACTGGTGGCTGCCGGCCGGGGTGGCCCGGGTGCTGCGGGTCGAGCCCTCCCCGCTGAAGGACGAAACACCTTGGCCGGCAGCGGATCTTCCGGCTGGGCCGCACGAGCAGGACCGGGTGCCGGTCTAGTGCCTTGCGTCAAAGGTTCTTGAA
>CALMAR010000436.1 GCA_937859855.1 uncultured Kineosporia sp. | reverse complement strand
GCGTAACTGGCGGGGCACGGCGCCGTTGGCGGACACCAGGGCCAGCGTCCGTTCATTCCGGCGGGCACCCACGGCGATGGCCGGGCCGGCCAGCAGGGCCAGCTGCAGGAGAGCCAGGCCGGCCGTGACCACGGCGACGCCGGCCGCGCTGTAATCCCGCTGGTCGGAGGTGGCATCGGTCAGCTGCTGCTGCTGGGCCCGGGCCGCAGCCGGAGGGTGATCGACCACCTCGCGGCTGCGCACCGTCAGGCCGAGCCGATTCAACGAGCGCACCTGCGGCCAGGTCACTGGTGCCGGTCCGGTGATCAGCCAGCGCACGTCACCGCCGCCGGTGCCGCCGGGACCGGGCGTCAGGAAGGTGCCGGGCGGGCCGATCACCTGAGGTACCCCGGCCGTCGACGACCCGCTGACGATGCCGGTCACGGTGAGGTCGCGGACCGGCGCGTCGTCGCCGGTGTTACGCAGGTGGTCACCGATCCGGATGTGGCCCTCCCGGGCCAAGTTCTGCGATACCACCACCTGCCCGGCCGCAGCCGGAGGATGCCCGGCCCGTTGAGTGATCAGGCCACCCAGAGCGGGTGCCGCGTACCCGAATTCGCGGAGGTCAGCGGAGAGCGCCCGGTCCTGGAATCGGATCTGGTGATTCCCCCAGATGGTGCGATCGGCGACCAGCTGATCCCCGGCCGGGACGATGAGGTTCAGCTCAGCCAGCAGTTGCGGCATCGTCAGGTCCCGGTGGGCGCTGACAGCGGCGCCGTCGCCTGACCCGCCTGACCCGCCTGACCGGCCTGCCCCGCCTGCCCCGCCGGCTGCGCGGGACAGTTCCTGTTCGGAGTACCAGCCGCCGTCTGCGGTGATGGACTGCACGATCGGTGTGCCCAGTTCAGCCGGCTCGATGGCCGCCTGGGCCCGGGTGCCTAGCTGGATCTTCAGCTGATCCTGGTCGTCGAGCTGTGAGGATCGCGCCAGCACCGAGAAGCCGCTCAGCACCAGCACCGGCAGCGCGACCATCAGCGCGATCAGCGTGCTGCGGCCCTTGTTCCGCCAGGCATCGCGGCGGGCGAGCCGCAGGGTGGCACGGGCCGAGGGCACGAAGCCCAGGCCTTTCACCGCCCGGCCACCGGCGTGCTGGGGATGCCGAGCAGAGGACTCGCCAGATTCCCTCCACCCGGCGAGTCCTCTGCTGCTTCGTCGACGACCATGCCGTCGCGCAGGAACAGCACCCGGTCGGCCCAGGCCGCGTGATGGGCCTCGTGCGTGACCAGCAGACCGGCTGCCCCGGCGTCCACCCGGCGCCGCAGGGTGCGCATGATGGCTTCCCCGGTGGTGGAGTCCAGCGCTCCGGTGGGCTCGTCGGCCAGCACGATCCGGCGGGGCCCGACCAGCGCCCGGGCGATCGCGACCCGCTGCTGCTGACCGCCCGACATCTCGTCCGGGTAGCGGCTGGCCAGCTCGGCGATACCGACCTCTTCCAGGGCGGTGATCGCTTCCCGCCGCGCCCGGCGGGTCCGGACCCGATCCAACTCCCTGGGCAGCATCACGTTCTCGGCCGCGGTCAGAGCCGGCAGCAGGTTCAGGTCCTGGAACACGTACCCGACGCTGATCCGGCGCAGGGCCGCCCGGCCCTTGACCGACATCCCGGTCAGGCTGCGACCGTCGATCAGTACCTCCCCGGTGGTCGGCGTGTCCAGGCCACCGGCGATGTGCAGCAGGCTGGACTTGCCGGAGCCGGATGGCCCCATCACCGCCACCAGCTCTCCGGCCGCCACGGCCAGGCTGACATCACGCAGGGCGTGCACCGCGGTGCGGCCGGTTCCGTGCGTGCGGCTCACCCTGCGCAGCACCAGCAGCGGCGACTCATTGATCACGATCACGCGTTCTCTCCCCTGGATCGGCTTTTCCGTCATCTCCGCCATGGCTGCGGCTGGGCGGCGCCAGGCGATGGGCAACCTGACGCCGGACGTGCTCGGTCAGCGTGCTCTCGGAATGGTCCAGCCAGCGGACCTCGGCCTCGGCCGCGAAGATCAGGCTGTCCAGCACCAGCGTCCGAGCCAGGGCGGCCTGATCGTCGCCGCTGACCTGGCGCTTGGCCCGCACGAAACTCTGCAGCGCACGGACGGTTTCGGTTCTCTGGCCCTGGATCACCCGGGCAAGATCGACCCCCGGCGTGGCTACCGCCAGGGCCAGTTTGATGGCCAGTTCCTCACGGGAGGGGGTGGCCCGATCGACCGGGGTGTGCCACCAGCGCTCGGCTTCGGCCCGCCCCGGCCCGGTCAGCCGGTAGATAACTGAGCCGTCCTGCTGGCGTCCGGCCTCCTCCACCAGGCCGTCGCGCTGCAAGCGGCCGATGGTGGTGTAGACCTGCCCGATGTTGATCGGCCAGATGCCGCCGGTTCTGGTCTCGAACTCCTGACGCAGGCCGTAGCCGTAGCGATCCTGCTCCGCGAGCAGTGCGAGCACACTCTGCCGGATCGACACCACTCGCCTCCCTCGTATGCATACCCGGTATGGCGAGCGACAGCGTATACCGGGTATGCAGGGCTGCGCCAAGGTCCGGCTCGGTGCCGATCGTGTCCACCGATGGCTAGGTCAGGCCGTGGTCTCCGCGCCGTAATAGCCAGCGCCGGGCCGGGGCTTCACGAGTTCCACAGGCAGGAGACCTGGCTGGACCGCCAATCCCGGGAAAGCGAGGGCGCGCAGTCTCTATTCTTCGTCGGAGGTGTTGCTCAGGCAGGGTTGCGGGGGGTAAGCAGTGCGAAGTCCGATCCGATGGCCAGTGGTGCCTGCCGCGCTGATCCGAGGCGTCAGCTTGGCCACGATCGCGGGGGTGTTGTGCGGCGGGTGCGGACCTGGACATGGCGGGACTCTGGCATCCACATCCACTGCGAGCCCAGCGGCCTCCGTGCAGGCCACGCCCGCCCCGGCCAGCACTGCCGCGCCGGTGACGATCGGGCAGGTCACGGTCAGCGCTGCGCAGGTGGCTGCCCCGTGCCCGGACCAGAGTGTCGATTCGAACACCCTGATGGCGGGCGGCATCCTGCTGCTGAGGTGCGGCGACTCCAGCTTGGCCGCAGTTGATGCGGTGACCGGCAGCCAGCTGTGGACCAAGCCCGCCGTCACCGAGGAGGCCGGTCAGGTCCTGCTTCCCGGCACTGAACACGTTTTCGTGGTCACCAGCACCATGCACCCGGCCGAGGGCCTGAACGATGAGTATGTGACCCGCGAACTGGCTGCATTGGATCCGCGGACCGGGCACCAGGCCTGGGCCGTGCCGCTGGAGGATTGGCTGCCCAAAGCAGATCGCGACGCCGATCTCGTTCCGGACATCCAGCTGGTGGAGAGCGGTGGCGCTGGTACACCGCTGTCTCCCCTGGTCGGCATCAACGTCGGCCAGTCCCACAGCTGGTCGGGCTTCAACGCCGGCACCGGCACTGTCGTCTGGACAGTCAAAGACGTGACCAAGCTCGCCCCTCAGGGATATTCCGCCCCCGACTACGTCGGCGACGGCGTCATGCTGTCGGTCAACTCGTCCAGCTATGCCGCGAGCTGGTCGGCCACCGACGCCGACACCGGGGCGACGTTGTGGACCACCGATGTTCCGCTCACCACCCAGGACGCCGGAATCACCCTGGACGGGGTCAACCTGTGGCAGGTCAGCACCGAAGGCGTGCTCGAGGTCGATGTCCGCACCGGCCGGATCGGGCTGTCCCGGCGATTCCCGTCCGAGTGGATCGGTACGGTGGCCAGTCGCAGCTATGCGCTGGCCCAGTCCGGTTCAGCGGTTCAGATGGTCACCACCGCCGACGTCCGCTCGCCGCTGTGGTCGTCACCGGCCGGCTCGATCACCCCGAGGGCGGTCAGTGCCGACCTGGCCATCGTCGATGCGCCGAGCGGCCTGGTCGTGCTCGACGGCCGAACCGGCGAACCGCGGACCGACGTCGACACGCCCGCCCTGCAGGGGACGTCGTGGGCCGCTGACTCCAGCGACATCGTGGACGGATTGAAGATCCTCTCCGACGGGTCGGTGTTCGCGATCGGCCGTCCGGCCGCATCTGCACCATGACCTTACTTTCATCGAAAGGCCTTGCCTGATGTCCGATCTCGATCCCCCCGGGCAGCTGCCACCCGCTGGCCGGCCGCTGGGTAGCCAGTACACGGTGTTCGAGCTGCTCGGCCGGGGGGCCACCGGGGAAGTGCACCGGGCCACCACCCGAGACGGTTCGCCGGTGGCGGTGAAGCTGTTGCGGCCCGAACTGGCGGCGGATCACCAGCTGGTCAGCCGTTTCCTGCAGGAGCGGGCCATCCTGACCACGCTCCGGCATCCCAACATCGTCGGCATCCGCGACCTGGTGGCTGAGCGGGACACCCTGGCCATCGTGATGGATCTGGTGGACGGGCAGGACCTGCGCTCGCACCTCAGCCAGCGGGCTACCCTCCCGGCCGGTGATGCCGCTCAGCTGATGATCCAGGTGCTGAACGGCCTGTCCGCAGTGCACGCCGCCCAGGTCGTGCACCGCGATCTCAAGCCGGAGAACATTTTGCTGGATCGATCGGCGGCCCATCCGGGTGTGCTGGTCCCGCGGATCACGGATTTCGGTATCTCCACCCTGATGCAGAACACCCGGGCCAGTCACCGGACCGGGGCCCTGGGTACACCGGAGTACATGGCTCCAGAGCTGATCGACGACGCCGATCCCTCTCCGGCCAGCGATCTCTACGCGGCGGGCATCATGCTGTACGAACTGCTGGCCGGGGTCACGCCGTTCCAGGCCAAAGTCCCGCTGGCGCTGATGAAGAAGCACGCCGAGCAGGCGCCGGGGCGCCCGGCCGGGATCCCAGATCCGTTGTGGGTGCTGATCTCTGCCCTGCTGGCCAAGCGACCGCAGGACCGGCCGGTCTCGGCTGCGACGGTGGCCACCGAGCTGGCCGCGATGATGCCGATACTCCACGGCGTTCCCGCTCTGATGCCGGGCGCTGGGCCTGAGACCGGCCTGGCCGGCGGGACAACCCTGATCAAGGACATACCTGCTCCCACCCTGGCCCAGCCGCCCACTGGATTGGCACGGCCGAAGCGGCGGCTGGCGCTGATCGCCGGGCTGATGGTGCTGCTGCTGGCCGGCGGCGGTCTGGTGGCCGCTGTGCTGCTCGGCCGGGGTGATGATCGAGACGACGCTGCGGTGGCGCCGTCGGTCTCTCCGGCAGGATCCAGCACCGGACTGCCCGCGCCGACCGGCACCGGCACAGCGGTCGCTCCTACCGAGGTGCCGACCGAAAATCCCTCCGGCACGGGCGATCCCAACCAGGTTCTGCCCGACCTGACCGGGCAGTCCTTGTCGGCGGCGGTGAGCACGCTGAACGAGCTCGGCCTGTCGTACACCACCAAAGAGGTGTACGACTCCAGCGGCCCCGACGACCAGGTGGTCCAGCAGAACCCGGCTGCCGGCGAGCAGGCCGGCTCCCGGGTCACCCTGACCGTTTCCCGCGTGGCGGTGGCCACGTACCTGACCGACCTGGGTGCGGTGAACGGGTCGCCGTCCACCGATGCGGTCAGCATCGACGGCACTGACTACAGCCATCCGCTGAGCGAGCAGCTCGGCTACTGCGACTCCAGCAGCGATCAGCTGGTCTGGGAGTTCGATCTGGGCAAGGGATACCGGCAATTCAAGGGTACGGCCGGGATGGTGGACAACAGTGCCAGCAGCACCCGGGTCGCACTGGAGATCTTTGGCGACGACCGCAAGCTGTGGAACAAGACGGTCAGCCTTGGCAAGGACGCCGGCTTCGCTGTCGACGTCACCGGCGTGCTCAGGCTGAAGATCGTCGCCACCGGCCGCCGGTGCGGCAGTGACATCGATTCGACCTTCGCGATCGGCGATCCCCGGGTGCTCGCGCCGCCGGTCACCACCAGCCCGTGACCGGGCCAGCATGGCCGCGCCCTCGATTGTTCACTCATGACCGGCTCCGATCCGCGAGGACATCGTCGAGCCAGTCGAGCGCCCGGCCGTTGAACAGGGTCCTGGCGCCCGCTTCGCAGTGATCGCCCGCCCCTTCGGCGGCAGTAAAAGTGATCAGTTCCTTGTCGCAGCGCAGGGCGCTGAACAGCTGCGGCGCCGACGCGCTGATCTCGTCGCCCTCGGCGTGACACACCAGGGTCGGGCACGTGATCCGCTCGGCCTGTCCTTTCAGCGAAAAGGGTTTCAGGGCATCGACATAGCTCAGCGGGCTGCCGGCGCCGTGCAC
>CALMAR010000435.1:7213-9083 GCA_937859855.1 uncultured Kineosporia sp. | reverse complement strand
CCTGGTCCCCCCCATGCCCCCCGGCTCTGGGTTGCCCCACGCCCGGGCGGGCGGGCGGCCCCTGGGCCCCCCGGCCGCACCTGGCCCCCTTACATCCCCGCAGATCTCCGCTCCACACCGTGAGGAGTGGCAATGACCGCCGTTGCCGAAGCTCGTCCCCAGACCGCCCCGCCATCCACCGGTAAGAACAAGCTGAGCGCCAAGCAGCGCTGGGTCCGCCGCGCACCCCTGCTGCCCGCCCTGATCTTCACCATCGTGATCACCCAGATCCCATTCCTGGTCACCCTGGTCATCTCGTCCCTTAAATGGAACGTGCTCACCCCCGGCGACAAGAACTTCCTCGGGCTGGGCCAGTTCACCAATGTCGTTGGCCTACAGAACTACAAGACCGTCTTCACCGACGCCGGGCTGCGCGCCGCAGTGATCAACACGATCGTGCTCACCGTTTCGACCGTGGTGATCAGCCTGTTCTTCGGGCTGCTCCTGGCCGTACTGCTGGACCGTAAGTTCCCCGGCCGGGGCGTGGCCCGGACCCTGCTGATCGCTCCGTTCCTGGTGATGCCGGTGGCCTCGGCCCTGATCTGGAAGCATGTGCTCTACAACCCGACCTACGGCCTGTTCGACGGAATTCTGAACTGGGTCTGGCATCTGTTCGGCGCCGATTCCGGTCCCACCGTCGACTGGATCTCCAAGGCTCCGATGGCCGCCGTGGTGGCCGCGCTGGTCTGGCAGTGGACCCCGTTCTTCATGCTGATCCTGCTGGCCGGCCTGCAGGCCCAGCCCACCGACATCCTCGAGGCCGCCAGGGTGGACGGCGCGGGCGGCGTGCAGACGTTCCGCTGGCTGACCCTGCCGCACCTTCGCCAGTACATCGAACTGTCCGTGCTGCTGGGCACGATCTACATCGTGCAGACCTTCGACGCGGTGTTCTCGATCACCCAGGGTGGCCCGGGCACGGCGACCACCAACCTGCCCTACGAGATCTACCTGACCATGTTCCGCAAGTATGAATACGGCGAGGCCGCAGCGGCTGGCGTGGTGACGGTGATCGGCACGATCATCGTGGCCACCTTCGCACTGCGCGTGGTCTCATCGCTGTTCCGTGAGGAGATGGCCCGATGAGCACCGTCACGCCGCCGGCCAACACAGCCGAAGCCCGCGAAACGCCGGCCGGGGCCCCACTGCGGGGCCGGCGGCTCTGGCGTAAGAAGGCCGCCGAGGAGGACATCGCCCAGCGCGGCGGACCGATCTGGACCCTGATCGCCTGGGTCCTGACCGTCCTGTTCTTCGCCCCGGTGTTCTGGATGGTGCTGACCTCGTTCCACACCGAGGCCGACGCCGCCACCAACCCGCCGTCACCCTTCGCCGGGCTCACCCTGCAGAACTACAGCGACCTGTTCGACCGGAACATCATGCCGTTCCTGATCAACTCGGCCATCGCCAGCATCACCTCCACGATTCTGGTTCTGCTGCTTGCTGTTCCGGCGGCCTACGCGCTGTCGATCAAGCCGGTGGAGAAGTGGACCGACGTGATGTTCTTCTTCCTGTCCACCAAGTTCCTGCCCGCGATTGCCGCGCTGCTGCCGATCTATCTGCTGGTCAAGCGGCTGGGCATGCTCGACAACGTCTACACCCTGGTCATCCTGTACACCGCGATGAACCTCCCCATCGCACTCTGGATGATGCAGTCATTCCTGGCCGAAGTGCCGAAGGAGATCCTGGAAGCGGCCGAGGTGGACGGGGCCAGCCTGATCCGGGTGCTGCGTACCATCGTGGTGCCCCTCACCTCCCCCGGCCTGGCCGCCACCGCGCTGATCTGCTTCATCTTCAGCTGGAACGAATTCATGTTCGCGGTCAACCTGACCGCGAC
>CALMAR010000435.1:0-7203 GCA_937859855.1 uncultured Kineosporia sp. | reverse complement strand
GCACCCGTCTTCCTGGTCGGATTCATCACCAGCGAAGGCCTGTTCCTGGCCAAGCTGTGCGCGGCAGCGACCCTGGTTTCACTGCCGGTGCTGATCGCCGGGTTCGCCGCCCAGGACAAGCTGGTTCGCGGGCTGTCGCTGGGGGCGGTCAAGTGAAAGCTGCCGTCATCGGAGGGGTCGGGGAGGTCGGCGTCGAGACCGTCCCCGACCCGGCCCCAGGTGCCCGCGAGGTGGTGGTCGCGGTGGCCGGGTGCGGCATCTGTGGCACTGATCTGCACATCCTGGAGGGCGAGTTCGCGCCCAGCCTGCCGATCATTCCCGGTCACGAGTTCGCCGGGGAAGTGGTAGCCATCGGAGCCGATGTCACCGAGGTTGCCGTCGGCGATCAGGTAGCGGTGGATCCGTCGCTGTACTGCTTCGAGTGTTACTACTGCCGCCGGGGCCAGAACAACCTGTGTGAGCACTGGGCCGCGATCGGGGTCAGCTCCTCCGGTGGGGCGGCGGACTACGTCGCCGTCCCGGTGGCGAACTGCGTACAGCTTCCCGACGGCGTCAAGACCGCCGATGCCGCCCTGATCGAGCCGTTGTCCTGCGCGGTTCGCGGTTTCGACGTCCTGCGGGCCCACATGGGCGATCACTTCCTGATCTACGGGGCCGGCACGATGGGCTTGATGAATCTGGAACTGGCCAAGAAGGCCGGGGCGGCGACCGTCGACATGGTCGATCTCAATCCCGAGAGGCTGGCCACGGCTGAGCTGCTGGGCTGCTCGAACGCGGTTACCGGGGCCGATTCGCTCAGCCGTCCCCGCGGCTGGGACGTCGTGATCGATTGCACCGGGGTGGTGGCCGCGATCGAGGACGGCCTGGAACGGGTCGGCAAGGGTGGCACCTTCCTGCAGTTCGGCGTTTCGGCCGAGAAGGCGCAGGCCCGCTGGAAACCGTTCCGGATCTACAACCAGGAGATCACCATCACCGGCTCGATGGCCGTGCTGCACAGCTATGAGCGGGCCGCTGAGATGTTCGCGGGGGGCCTGCTCGACCCGGACGTGTTCATCAGTGATCGGTTCCCGCTGGCCGGCTATGCCGAAGCGTTGCAGCAGTTCAAGAATGGCATCGGCCGCAAGATCCAGGTCATACCTGGCGGGCATTAGTGGAAGACCGCGACCGGCTCGCCCGGCCCCGGCCGGGGCATCGCCTGAGCATCTGGAATGGTGCCGGGTGATCCGCAACGTTGTGCTCGGGCGGCTGCGGGCCGGGGCCGAGCCGGCCCTGATCGACCAGGCCCTGGCCGCCCTGGCCGCCCTTGAGGTTGAGGGCGTCGTGGCCGTCCATGTGGGCCGGGACGCCGGCCTGCGGCCAGGCAACTGGGACTACGCCATCACCACCGACTTCGTCGACGCCGCCGCCTATCGCCGCTACGACCAGGATGAGGGGCACAACCAGCTGCGCCGGGAACTGTTCGCGCCGTTGTCGGCCGACATCGCCCGGCTCCAGTTCGAGATCTGACCGCCCGGCCAGGACCACGCGCTTCGGGTCAGGGACTGACCTGCTCGGCAGCGGCCAGCCATTCCTCCTCCAGCGCCTCCTTCTGCGCGGTCAAGGCTCTCAGCCGTTCATCCAGCGCCAGAATCATACTGTGATCCGTTGCCCGCTCGGCCATTTCGATGTGCAGCTGCTCCTCTTCGGAGCTCAGCCGGGACAGCTGGCGTTCCACCCGTTGCATGGTCTTGCGGGCGGCTCGGGCATCTGCCGCTGAACCCGGCGCACCCGGCCCATCCGGGTCTCCGGTGCCGGATGAGACTGGCTGCTGGGCAACCCTTTCCGCCGCCTGAGCCTGTGCGCGCCGGAGCTGGAGATATTGGCTGATCCCGGATGGCAGATCAGTGATCCGGCCGTCGCCCAGCAGCGCCACCTGCCGATCAGTGATCCGCTCCAGCAGATAACGGTCGTGCGAGACCACGATCAGCGTGCCCGGCCAGGAATCCAGGGTGTCCTCGATCGCGGCCAGGGTGTCGGTGTCGAGATCGTTGGTCGGCTCGTCCAGCATCAGCACATTGGGTTCGGTCATCAGTAGCCGGAGCAGCTGCAGACGCCGCCGCTCGCCGCCGGACAGTTCCGAGACCGGCGTCCACAAGCGGCCTTTGGCGAAACCCAGTCGCTCCAGCAGAACCCCGGCCGTGACCTCACGATCACCGATCCGCACCGAGCCCCGGACCCTCTCGGCTGCCTCCTGCACCCGCAGGTCAGCCACCTCGTCCAGCTCGCGCACATCCTGGGAGAGCATCGCGACCCGGACGGTGCGTCCCTGCTTGACCCGGCCGGACGACGGCGGCACCCAACCGGCCAGCACCCGCAGCAGCGTGGTCTTGCCGGACCCGTTGACCCCGGCCAGGCCGATCCGCTCCCCCGGCGCCAGCCGCCAGGTGACGTTTTCCAGCAGCGGATTGGCAGCCGGCCGCGGCACGCCGGCCGGGTCAGATGCGACGTTTTCCAGCAGCGGATCGGACCCGAAGGACACCGTCACCGACTCCAGGTCGATGACGTCCTTACCCAGCCGGGCCGTGGCCATCCGCTCCAGGGACATCGAATCCCGCGGTGGTGGCTCATCGGCGATCAGGGCGGCCGCCGCATCCAGGCGGAACCGGGGCTTGCTGGTCCGGGCCGGCGCTCCGCGGCGCAACCAGGCCAGCTCCTTGCGCAGCAGGTTCGAACGGCGCTCGGCCGTGACCGCGGCCACCCGGGACCGCTCGGCCCGGGCCAGCACGTAGGCCGCGTAGCCGCCGTCGTAGCCATCCACCTGACCGTCGTGGACCTCCCAGATGTGGTCACAGACGGCGTCCAGGAACCAGCGGTCGTGGGTGACCACGATCAGGCCACCCCGTCCGGCCGGCCAGCGGGACCGCAGATGACCGGCCAGCCAGTCCACCCCTTCGACGTCCAGGTGGTTGGTCGGCTCGTCCAGCATGATCAGATCCGGGTCACCGATCAGCACCCCGGCCAGCCCGGCCCGGCGCCGCTGGCCCCCGGACAGCTGCCCGAACGGCACGTCCAGGCCACCCAGCAGCTGACCGTCCAGGCCGCCCAGCAGCCCGGTCATCACGTCGCGGACCCGCGGGTTCGAAGCCCACTCGTGCTCGGCCAGTCCACCCAGCACCAGCGATCGCACCGGCTGATCCAGCGGTGCGTCGTCCAGCTGTGACAGCAGACCCAGACGCAGGCCGCCTGCGTGCGTGACCCGGCCCGTGTCCGGCTCCTGAACCCGGGCCAGGACGCGGATCAGGGTCGACTTGCCCTCTCCGTTGCGCCCGACCACCCCGACCCGGTCGCCGCCGTCCAGCCCGAGCGAGAGGTCGTCCAAGAGCGTGCGCGCGGCATGCACCACGGTCACGCCCTCGGCGTTGAGCAGATGAGCCACTAGACCCGGACGGCCTCGACCAGCCGGGCGCCCGGCACCGGACCGGTGGCCCGGCGCACGTCTGATGCCACCCCGGACGCCGTCAGCGCCACCGCCAGATCAAGCGCGTGCCCGCTGTCGCGGGCCAGGAACACCGTGGTCGGGCCGGAGCCGGATACCAGGCCGCCCAGGGCGCCGACCTTGCGGCCGACGTCCAGGGCCCGCTCCAGGTTGGGCTCCAGCGAGCACGCGGCCGGCTGCAGGTCGTTGGCCATGCAGGCGCCCAGCGCCCCGGCGTCACCCGCCCGCAACGCCTGCATCAACCCATCGGAGATCTCGGGTTCGTCATCGCAGGCCGGAGCCTGCCCGGTCAGCCGGAGCCGGTCGATCTCGCCGTACACCACTGGGGTGGACAGTCCATGATCCGCCAGCGCGATCACCCAGTGATACTCGCCCCGAGCCAGGGCCGGGGTGAGCATCTCGCCCCGCCCGGTTCCGATCGCGGTCCCGCCCATCAGCGCGAACGGCACATCCGATCCCAGTTCGGTGGCCAGCTGATGCAGGTCCTCGCGTGCCAGGCCGCCATGCCAGAGCGCGTCGCAGGCGATCAGCGCGGCCGCGGCATCGGCGGAGCCCCCGGCCATCCCGCCGGCCACCGGGATGCCCTTGCGCACGTGTATCCGGACATCGGGGTCGACGCCGATCCGTGCGGCCACCAGCAGGGCAGCCCTGATGGCCAGGTTCGAGTCGTCCAGCGGCACCAGATCGGCCTGCGCCCCCTCCACCGTGATCGACGGCCCCTCACCGGCCTCGGCGGCCACGACGGACAGATCGTCGAACAGCGCAACCGCGTGGAACACGGTGGCCAGCTCGTGATAGCCGTCACGCCGGGCAGCCCCGACCCGCAGCTCGAGGTTGACCTTGGCGGGCGCACGCGCCAACACCGGGGCTGTCGCGGTCATCGGCTCACCTTACGGCGCGATCACCTCTGCGCTGGCGGCTACCCCTTGCCTCGCCAACAGGCCAGGTCAGGCCTCCCCAACCCGGGTGGACCCTCCCCGGCGGCCGGCCTCCTCAAGCGCCATGCTGCTGAAACCGCACGGCATGTTAAATCTGCAGGTCGTACCGGCAGCCGGAGCGGCGATTGATTGCGATTAACCCCATCTGCTCTGCACAGTATTGGCATGACGACGGCTTATGACCCGGGTATCTCCAGTTCGCACTACGGCGACAAGGTGGCCGCCGTCGAACCAGGCGGCGTGGAGCGGATCTCACTGGAGGACCGGCACGGCGGCGCCGCCCAGCTGCTGTGGACCTGGTCATCGCCGAACCTGGAGTTCGCCACCGTCTTCGTCGGCGTGATCGCCATCCTCTACTTCGGCCTGTCCTTCTGGATGGCCGTGCTGGCTCTGGTCGCGGGCAGTGCCCTGGGCGGCCTGACCCACGGCGTCCTGTCGTCGTGGGGTCCCAAGCACGGCCTCCCGCAGATGGTGCTGTCCCGCAGCGCTTTCGGCTACTGGGGCAACGTCTTGCCGGCCGGGCTGAACGCGGTGATGGCCGGCATCGGCTGGTTCGCGGTCAACAGTGTCAGCGGCGCTCTGGCCCTGGCCGCCCTGACCGATCTGAATGCGAAGGTCACGCTGCTGATCATCGTGGCGGCCGAGTTGCTGGTGGCGTTCTTCGGTCACAACCTGGTGCACGCTTTCGAGAAGTACGCCTTCCCGGTGCTGCTGGTGGTCTTCGCGCTGGGCAGCATCGTGATCCTGAGCAAATCGCACCCGGGCCAAGGGGAACCGTCCGGCGGACTGGGCGGTTTCGCCGGTTTCACCCTCGCCTTCAGCGCCGCCTTCGGTTACGCGGCCGGCTGGAATCCCTATGGCACCGACTACACCCGCTATCTGCCGATCGACATCAACGCGCGGCGGGTCGGGCTGATGGCCGGGTTGGGCAACTTCCTCTCCTGTTCCATCCTGACGGTGGTCGGCGCGGCGTCGATGACTATCGGCACCAAGGACACCGGCAACCCGACCGGTAACTTCACCGCCCCGATGCCCAGTCTGATCGCTCATCTGGTGCTGCTGGGGATAGCGCTGGGAGCGGTCTCGGCCAACGCACTGAACATCTATTCGGGCTCGATGTCGTTCCTGGCGATGGGCATCCGGCTCCCGTTGTCCCTGCGCCGGGCGATCGTGGCGCTCGGTTTCGGCGCGATCGGACTGGTGCTGGCCTGGAAGGGGCTGGCCGACGCCGGAGAGAACTACGAGGCGTTCCTGCTGGTGATCGCCTACTGGATCGCGCCCTGGCTGGGCGTCGTGCTGACCGACCGCTGGCTGCGCCGGGGCACGGTGATCGACGACATCGTGGTGGACACCCGCTACCTGAACCTGGCCGGTCCGATCGCCATGCTGACCGGCATGGTGATCTCCATCTGGCTGTTCTCCAACCAGACCAAGTACGTCGGCCCGATCGCCAAGCACAGCGGGATCGGTGACCTGACTCTGTTCGTCGGCTTCGCCATCTCGGCGCTGGTCTATCTGGTGCTGTTCCGTTTGCTCAAGCCCTTGGTCCCCACCCGGCACATCGACGTCGCCCATCACACGCCGGTCTGATGCAACTAGTCTGCACCGGGTGACCTCGGGAGTCATCGACCAGACAGCTCAGGCCGAGGACGCCGCCCAGCCGCCGGACCGGCCCGAACTGGCCTGGGGTCAGCTGACGTCAGCGGCCGGACTCTGGGTCGCCGGGCGGGCCGCACTGATCGGTTTCGTCCTGCTCGATGCGTGGCTCACCGGGCTGGATCAGGTCCAGCGCCAGCACGACTGGTCGCGGTGGGCCATCGATCGGTTCATGGGCGGTGACACGGGGCACTTCCTGCGCATCGCGGACGTCGGCTACCCGCCGGGCACCTGCTGCGACCAGGCGTTCCTGCCGGGCTACCCACTGGCGATCAGGGTCACCTCAGGATTGACCGGTGGCGATCTACGGCTGGCGTCGCTACTGGTCAGCCTGATCGCCGGCGCAGTCGCAGCGGCGCTGTTGTGGCAGTTGGCAACCGGCGACGCCGAGCGAGCCGGGGGGCACGCCGTCCTCTACCTGATGGTGGCGCCGTACGGGATCTTTCTTACTTCTGGCTACTCCGAGGCCATGTTCCTGGCCGCGGCTCTGGCTGCCTGGGTCACGGCCAGGAGGCGGCACTGGTGGCTCGCCGGAGCGTTCATGGCGCTGACCGTGAGCGTGCGGATCAACGGCCTGTTCCTGGTTGCGGCGCTGGCGCTGATGTATCTGCTGCAGCTACGTGCCCGAACGGGTCCGGGGCGGCGCCCGCACCTGGACATCGCCGCCTTCGCCCTGCCGGTGGCCGCGCTGGCCGCGATCGCCGTCTGGCTGCACCGCTCGACCGGCTCGTGGAACGCCTGGCAGGAGACCGAGCACCGGGGCTGGGGCCGTCAGCTGGCCTGGCCATGGGCCGGGCTGGCGGACGGCTGGAACCAGATCACCAACCAGCGCGGCGGTCACATCCTGATCGCAGGCGTTGCGGACTTCGCCACCGTGGTGCTGGGACTGGTCCTGGTCGTGGTCCTGGCCTGGCTGCGGCGCTGGCCCGAAACCCTGTACATGCTGCTGAACGTGGCCGTGCTGGTCTGCTCGACCACGTTCCTCTCTGCTCCTCGTTACGCCCTGACCTGGTTCCCGGCCTTCCTCCTGGCCGCGGAAATCACTTCGCGGCGCCGGTGGACCTGGCTGCATCCGGTGATCATGATGGGCTGCCTGCCCCTGCTGGCCGTCTTGTCCATGCTCTACTCGCGGCA
>CALMAR010000434.1 GCA_937859855.1 uncultured Kineosporia sp. | reverse complement strand
CGATGATGCCATCGGCCGGGCCGCCGCAGGCCGGGACCGATGCGGCCCAGGCGCTCTGGACGCCGGTTGGGCCACTGCTCGCCGAGCCCTCCCAGCTCGCCTTCGACCATCAGCAGATCCTGCGGGACGGAGTCGAGCGCGCCCGGGCCAAATTCGAATACACCTCCCTGGCAACGGTTTTCTGCCCAGCCGAATTCACCGTGGCCGAACTGCGCCGGGTCTACGAGATCGTCTGGGGCGTGCAGCTGGATCCGCGCAACTTCCATCGCAAGATCACCGGTACTCCAGGGTTTCTCCGCTCAGCGGCTCGGACCACCGGCCGGGGCGGCGGCCGGCCGGCTGAGCTGTTCGTGGCCGGATCCGCGACCACCCTCAACCCGCCCATGCTGCGCCCCGGATCCTAGGCATTCGCTGGCCAGCTCATTCCCGGTGGGCGGGTGTAGCGTCGGATCATGAGCACGGCGACCGGGAAGCAAGGCGCCGATGCCATCGAGATCAGGGGCCTGATCAAGCTTTTCGGCCACACGGTGGCCCTGGATGGGCTCGATCTCAGGGTGGCCGCCGGGGAGGTGCACGGCTTCCTCGGGCCGAACGGCGCGGGCAAGTCCACCACCCTGCGGATCCTGCTCGGCCTGCTGCGCAGCGACGGCGGTACCGCGACCGTGCTCGGGCTCGACCCGCTGCGGGACGCCGTCTCACTGCACCGGCGGCTGGCCTATGTTCCGGGCGACGTCACCCTGTGGCCGGCCCTGACCGGTGGCGAGGTGATCGATCTGCTCACCCGGCTGCACGGCAACGCTGACGACCGGCGCCGGGATGAGCTGATCGAACGGTTCGAGCTCGATCCGGCCAAGCGGGGCAAGGACTACTCCAAGGGGAACCGGCAGAAGGTCGCGCTGGTGTCGGCCCTGGCGTGCAACGCCGAACTGCTGCTGCTGGACGAGCCGACGTCCGGCCTCGATCCGCTGATGGAGTCGGTGTTCCGGGACTGCATCCAGGAGGAGCGCGAGCGCGGCCGGACGGTGCTGTTGTCCAGCCACATCCTCAGCGAGGTGGAAGCACTGTGTGATCGGGTCAGCATCATCCGGGCCGGGCAGCGGGTCGACACCGGCACGCTGACCCAGTTGCGACACCTGACCCAGACCACCGTAGACGCCGAAACCCGGCTCCACCCAGCCGGTTTGGATGGCCACGGCGGTGTGTCCGGTCTGGACCTCAGCCCGCAGGACGGCAGCTGGCGGGTGCACTGCGCGGTGCAGGCACCGGCACTCGGCGACGTCCTGCAGATCCTGGCTGCGGCCGGGGTCACAGCGGTGACCAGCCGGCCACCCACCCTGGAGGAGTTGTTCCTCCGGCACTACGCCAGCCAGCCGGGTGAGCCGGGTGAGTTGGGCCATGATTCGATCGAAGCTGATCGATGAGTACCGGCCGCTCCCAGATCTCCCCGTTCACGGGCACTTTCAAGCTGGCCCGGCTGGCTCTGCGCCGGGACCGGCTGATGATTCCGCTCTGGACCGCGCTGGTGGCCGGATTCGTGGTGCTCACGGCGGCCGGCTTCGCCAGCCTGTATCCGGACACCGCCTCCCGGATTCCGTTCGCTCGCGGGGTGATGACCAACTCCGGACTGATCGCCCTGGTCGGTGAGCCGTTCGATCTGACCAGCACCGGTGGCCTGACCGCCTGGCGAATAGGCTCGATCGCTGTCGTGCTGGCGGCGGTGATGAGCTTTCTGCTGGCGGTCCGGCACACCCGGGCCGAGGAGGAGGCCGGTCGACTGGAACTGCTTGCGGCGCAGCCCATCGGCGTGCTGGCGTTGCTGTCCGCGGCCCGGCTGACCGTGGCCGCCGCGAACCTGCTGAACGCGGTGGCGGTGATCGCAGGACTGCGGGGCGTCGGGGTGCCGCGGGGGGGGG
>CALMAR010000433.1 GCA_937859855.1 uncultured Kineosporia sp. | reverse complement strand
CCGGCCCACAGGTCGCCGACGAATATCTTTTCAAGGTGGTCGATGCGCTCGACATTGGCGGGCCAGTCGATCGAGTCAGGGTATTGCGGACCGGCGACCACGCAGCGCGTGGTCGGCGCCCGGCGGGCGGGCTCGCGCAGGCGCCGGGGGGGCGGGGGGTGGGGCACGCCGTGGCGCCGCCGGGGGCGGCGGCGACGTCCTCGGGGCTGTCCGGGGTGAAGCTGGGATCTCCGATCCCGGCGATGGTCAGCCCATTCACGGTGATCACACTGTCCGACAGCACGATCGCATTGTCGTTGGCGGCCACCGCCGCCGCCGTCCGGGCCGAATCGTGATTGCCCCGGACGAACACGTAGGGCACCTTCAGCCCGCCGATCCGCGACAGCGTCGAGCTCTCCACCTCGGTGCCCCAGGTGGTGATGTCGCCGGTGTCGATCACCACCTGCACCCCGAACTGGGTGACCAGGCGGCCGATCAGGTCGTAGGCGAGCGGGTTCAGGTGGATGTCCGAGACGTGCAGGACAGTGATCAGGTCGTCCCCGGCCGAGCTGACCGGCAATCGCCCGGCGGTGGCGTAGAGCGCGGTGACCGAGCGAACGATGTCGGCCAGGCCGGTCCGGTAGGACTCCAGCCGGGCCAGCACGTTCGGCACCTGCCCGGCGATGTAGGGCGCCTGGGAGAGCAGTCCCGTGAACCGGGGCTGGGCCAGCCGGGCCGGGTCAGCGGTGGACCAGGCCATGGCGGACGTGACCACCAGCGCCCCCGCCAGGGTGGCGGCTACCTGCGCCGTCCGGCGCCAACTGTTCCGGAAGATCAGCAGAGCCAACGCCAGCGCGCCCAGCAGCGCACAGATCACCGTGGTCAGCGCGGCCCGGATGGCGGCCGATCGCAGGGCGGGCACGGCCTGATCGCTCAGCAGGCGGACACCGGACGGCGAGTCGATCAGCCGTCGCGCGCCCTCGAGATCCACCTGGGAGATGCTGCCGACCACGGCGAACGGAGCCCGGTGGGTGGCGAACCGGACCTCACCGGCAGGTGGCAGCAGGAGCCGCACACCCGGGTGCAGGGTCAGCGTGACCCGGACCTGGACCTGCAGTGGCCCGACTTCGGCCTGGGTGGCCGGAGCCAGGGTGGCTCCGAGGATGGCGCCCAGCACCGCCACCAGGGCCACGCTGATGATGGCCAGAACCGGGGCGGGGATCCGGCGGCGCACAACCCCGAGCTTCAGCAGAGACCACTGCCAGGCCTGCGCCAGCAGGGCCCATCCCCGCCTCAGCCGGCGCTGGGTGGCGCCGGCGATCGCGCGCAGCCTGGTCATCATTGATCTCATTGTCGATGGGATCGGCCCGGCCGCGCAGGATTGGGCCGCACGCAGCGGCTGCACGTCTTCGCTTGAAGGTCTCTCTCTTGAGGGCGCCGGACCGGGAGCACCTCTCGGTGCAAAGGCCGCTCGAGGCGGCTTCAAGTGGGACCCGGGGCTACCGCGGCCCGGCGCCAGGTGAGACCCGAAGGTGTCACCGGGTCCATTAACTCACGTCCACGCCCGGATGTTCCGGCCCAACGCGACGGCTCACGCTTCTGCCACCGCCACATCACTCGGCAAAGGACCCCCAAACCAGCTGTAGGAGCCGGTTTAGCGCCCTTTGCCGAGCCGGGTGGCGGCCGAAGTACAGGCCTGGGCCAGAAACGTCAGAAGTTGATCATGTGGCCAGCCAGGCCGTGGACGGCCTCCTTGACCGCTTCGCTCAGGGTCGGATGAGTGTGCACGTTCCGGGCCACTTCGGTGACCGTCAGATCCCACTGCTGGGCCAGCGTCAGTTCCGGCAGCAGCTCGCTCACGTCATGTCCGATCAGGTGCCCGCCGAGCAGCTCGCCGTGCCGGGTGTCACTGATGAGCTTGACGAAACCACCCGGATCGCCCATCCCGTGAGCCTTGCCGTTGGCCGTGAATGGGAACTTGGCCACCTTGATCTCGGTGCCCTCTGCGCTGGCCCACTCCCGGGCCTGCGCCTCGGTCATCCCGAAGCTGGCCACCTGCGGCTGGCAGAAGGTGGCTCGCGGCGCCATCACGTAGTCGACAGCCATGGTCTCAGCGCCGGCGATGGTCTCGGCCGCCACGATGCCCATCGATTCGGCCACGTGCGCCAGCATCAGCTTGGCGGTGACGTCGCCGATCGCATAGATCCCGGGCACGTTGGTGCGCATGAAATCGTCGATGGCGATCGCACCGCGACCGGTCACGGTGACACCAGTGTTTTCCAGCCCGAAGCCGCTGATCCGGGGCGCGAACCCGATCGCCTGCATCACCCGATCAGCCTCGAGCACCTTGGTCGAACCGTCCTTCACCGAACTCACGGTGACCCGGACCGACCCGTCGCCGTCCTCGATCGAATCGACCTTGGTCGAGACCAGCGACGTGATGCCTGCCTTGCGATACCGCTTGGCCAGTTCCGCCGAGACGTCGGCGTCCTCCAGCGGCAGCAGCCGGTCAAGGAACTCGACGATGGTGACCTTGACGCCGTACGCGTTCAGCACGTACCCGAACTCGACTCCGATCGCCCCCGCCCCCACGACGATGATGCTCTCGGGCAACGTGTCAGAGAGGATCTGCTCCTCATAGGTCAGCACCCGCTGGCTGAGCTCGGTGCCCGGCAGCAGCCGGGTGGTCGCACCGGTGGCGATGATGCAGTTGTCGAAGGTGACGCTGGCGTGTGAGCCGTCCGCCTTGGCGACGTCGAGCGAATGGGCGTCGGTGAACGTTCCCCAGCCGTCGTACTCGGTGATCTTGTTCTTCTTCATCAGATAGTGCACGCCCTTGACCCGGCCATCAGCGACGCTGCGGCTGCGGGTGAATGCGGCGCCGAAGTCGACCTTGATCCCGCCCTCGGCGTGGATGCCGAACAGGTCGCCCTCGTGACTGAAGATGTTGACCAGCTCGGCGTTGCGCAGCAGGGCCTTCGACGGGATGCAACCCACGTTCAGGCACACCCCGCCCCAGTACTTGCTCTCCACCACCGCCACGCTCTTGCCCAGCTGGGCCGCGCGGATGGCGGCGACGTAGCCACCTGGACCAGCACCGAGGACGACGACGTCGAAATGTTCAGCCATCTGACTCATTCCATCGAGGGTTTGAACTGCTCTTGCACGTTATTCCAGCTCGCCCTGGCGCCAGCGCCCGGCCGCCGCCTCCAGATCGGTCCCGGTCCGGGCCAGCCCGGCCGCGCGGCGGGTCAGTTCGCGGCCCTCGTCCCCGGCCAGGTCACCGGTCAGGTCGGCCTGGATCGACCAGCCGGTCGCGACCACGTGACAGAACGCGGCGGCGCGTTCCAGGGCGATGGCCAGATCGCCGGTGAAGGCACCGGCCAGCACGGCGTCGGCCAGGTCGAGCACTTCGTTCGGGCCGGGCGGCTCGGCCACTCCGGCCACCGCTTCGTGCATCGGAGCCTGGCTGCGGCCCTGGTCGAACGCCCGGGACAGGCCGATCGGGTCGCGGCGGATCCCGGCTCGCAGCGCGTACACCCGCCAGAGCGCGCCGGGCAGGCTACTGGCCGGACGATCGGCCCACAGTTCGGCGATCTCGTCCAGGCCGTCGTCGTCGGCCAGCGCGATCAGCCGGGCGCTGAGATTCGGGTCCTGCCCGGCCCGGCCGTGCTGCACCAGGACCGACGCCGTCAGGTGCGCGGCCTCGATCCGCTGGGCCGGGTCAGTGCCGCCCTGAAAGGTGTCCATCACGGCTGGGCCGAAGAAGGCAGGGCGGCGCACACGCCCGCGCGCCCGTTGCCCGCCGCCTCCCGCGCCGTTGCCGTCACCGCTCACGAACTCCATGGTCGCATTGCTCCGCTCAGGGCGCAGCCCTGCCTGATCTTGGGCCCCGGGTTCAGTTCCAGGGCGGGTCGGGCAGGTGCTCGTCCAAGGCGCCCCCGGCTCGGCATTCCGCCGTCCGGTAGGCGTCCGGCATCTCCGGATAGACGAACCTCCAGTACCAGCGGGCGAACGCCTGGCCGTAGGCCCGGCTGGCGCCCAGCGCCTGGGCCATCGCCGCGTCCCGCTGCATGGCCCGGCATTCGGTCACCGCTTCGTCCGTGCTGCCAGTGATGTGCATGGTTTCGTGGGTCAGCACGTGGACGGCGATCAGCTCGCGGCTGGGGCTGGGCCGGCCTGGATGGCCGTCGCCGGCGTGGTCCGAGCCCAGCCAGGCCGACAGGTCGCGACAGGGCTGCCACTTGAGCACGGCCCGGTGCTCCGGCCGGCCATCCGGGCCGAACCTGACCAGGCCCAGCTCCGGGCCGGCGTCGACGGCGGCCTCCCCTGCGCTCTGGCAGTGGATCTGCAGGTCCAAGCCCGCGACCTGCTCGGCGGCT
>CALMAR010000432.1:264-4972 GCA_937859855.1 uncultured Kineosporia sp. | reverse complement strand
AAAGCGTGTGACGGGGCAACCCGTCCGTGGGTTCAAATCCCACCGCCACCGCCCTGTGACCTGCAGCAATGCCGATCGACGCCCTAAGGGAGTCGGTCGACATCGCTGCTGCAGTCTCAGTTCTAGTCTCAGTGCTTACTCAGATCGCAAGGGAGATGCTGGTGTCGAGCAGCACGCCAGCCGGACACCACCGTGATCGTCTGCTGGTCGGAGCGGCCACTCAATGATCAACGCCGCCAGATCGCTGCACAGGTTCTTTCTTGCCTTAGGTGCACAGAACGAGAACTTTCACCAAGCCTACAAAAACCTGACCGGCTATGAGCCGGGCACACTTGAATTTGCGCGTCCTCACTATGAGTATCTATGCCTTTTCAGGAAGGTCCTGACGGAGATAGATGGCCTTGATGACGAAGACGCGGCAGCAAGGTTTCGCCGATACGCGCCCCTTTGGTGGAACTATTTAATTAGGCCTGACTATGAATGGGGCAATGGCAATACGCCTGCAAATGATGTCGTCAGTCAAATTTCGCTGGATATGCTAGGCAGTCTTGCGGATATCGTCGATCGCGATATTCCGCAACATCAAGCCGGGCCCCTGGACGAGCTCCGAGTAAAGGTTGAAGAGTGGCGCATAGCTTTAGACGATGGTGACTGGGGACTAGCTCCTTCATTGCGGGCTCAGCTACTATCACAGTTCAAGTATCTCCTGTGGCTTATCGATAGTGCAGACACGTTTGGCCGCGCACGAGTGGTTGAGGAAGCCCAGAATGTCGTCGGACGTGTAATAACACTCACGCCAACCGTCCGGATAAGTTCACAATCCCGGTGGCTAGCAGCTCTAGGATCGCTCGTTCAAGCGATCGTCCTGGTGACAGGGGCTGTGGACGTAAGCAGCAAGGCGATTGGGGAGAGCGCTGACGCCGTCCACCACAGCGTTGAAGCCGTGGACTCTGCGGCGAAAGCGATCAGGGATCTCACCGATGATGAAGACTCCTCGAAAGACCGGGAAAACCATCCGACTGAGGTAAACCCCAAGAACTCATAGCGCGGAGGGAAAGCGCAGCTGTCTGCGGCTCACTCAATCGCTAACCCATCGGTCTCCGATTGCTGCTTCGACAACGACTCTGTCCCTGGACTCGATTTGATAAGTATCGAAGACCTCTCGATCTAGAGAACTGTGCAAGCTGCGCAGCCGGCGCTGAATCGACACAAGTTCGTGAGCAGAAATATCTACTGACATCTTCTTGATCAAGGACTCCAATTCAGCGCCCAGGTTCGAGAGCGAGCTTGCGTGTTCGCCTTCGTGCAGCTTCTCAGGCAGAAGACCTTCAACAATTGGGAAAGAGTTGAGACCCGTGCTCGTGAACCGAGTGTAACCACCCAGTTTTCGAGGGCATATTCCTCTTAGGTGATAAGCAACAAGGCTTGAATTTAGGAGGCCCAGCATGACCGAGCGCCGGATCGTGCTTAGAGAGGCAACAGGCATGGCCGGCACGTTTGCACCGTTGAAGAGTGCTCCTCTCGACAGCGTTCCGACGGTGGATCGCTTGTCGATGCCCTTGATGATGAATCTTTCGCCCTCATTCAGCGCCGGTGCCCCTGGCCGAAGATGTCGGAACCAGTCTTGACCAGCCGCGTACAACCGTCGGCTGTCTTGGCGAAGCCGTAGCCGAGCCTCATGTTGCTTCAGATGCTTCCAGACACGCGGGTATTCACTTCGAAGCTCTTCCTCTTGTAGCAGGGAAAGCAAGCCCTTAGTGTTCAGCTTGTATGGATAGATCACCCAAGACGTAGGTTCGGTCTGAGCAAAAGCGAAAACTTCTCCTCCTCTATTCGCGTAGGGCCGTACGATGTCGCAGCTCATTGATCGCCCGGTATCAGAGTCTAAAAGAAAAGCCTCATCCATGCCTGTCAGATCGCCAATGGCAAAGGCGCAGTGAGAGTCTAAGCGCGTCGAGTCGGCGCCTATCTCTTGAATATGTTCATTCAAATCAAAAGGCATGAGGTTCCAAGGGCGTTCCGTAAAACGTGTCAAGGGCACCTGGACGCTCGGGGCAGCGTTCAAAGCCTCAAGACGAAGATCGCTCTCTTGCCCTATCTCGCGAAGTAGAACCGACGGCGCAGTCCCATGGCGGAAAATGTAGATCGCCGGATAGGTTTCAGCATCTTGAAAAACCCGCAGGCTTCCGAAGTCGAGCACCTCATGCAACCGGCCTGCTCCAAGCAGCCGGCGTATCTTCAATCCGTAATCTGTAGCGGTCCACTGGCTGGTGCAGATGAAACCCGCGACACCCTTTTTATTCAGGAGGTATAAAGCTTTCTCAATGAACACGGTGGACAGGTCTGTTTTACCTACCGGGGTTGCGTAGTGTTCAAAAATGTAGTCAGATTCGTCGTGAGGGATTCGCTGAATCCGCACATACGGCGGATTGCCTACGACTACGTCGAAGCCACCGCTAGACATTACCGAGGGAAACTCTTCTTCCCATGAAAACGGGTTTAGCGCAGACGCCTTATCTCCAGCCATCTTCTCGAAGACGTCAGGTGCAAGTAGTGAGTTGCCGCACTTTATGTTTGCATCAAGATCGGGTAGAACACGCTCCTGAATCAACTCCATCTGTTTGTGGACAAGCTCGTCGGCCTCACTCTCAAGCACCTTTAGGAGCAGGGACAACTTGGTGGTCTCGACAGCTTGGTAGTCTTTGTCAACTCCGAATATGTGATCGAGAAGAATTCTCTTTCGTTCGGCTAGAGTCAGTCGCCACTGGCCTTTGGAGCTGCGATATAGTCGCGGTGGACGGCCCTTGGCGTGCCGTTCCGGACCATCTTCGATGTATTGTTCCAGGTACCAATTGAGAAGCAATTCATACGTACCCAATAGGAAACTACCTGATCCACAGGCGGGGTCAAGAATTTTCAGGGAGCGTCCCTTAATCTTGCCCGAGACTTCCTCTGCACGTTTTGAGTCAAGCCACGAGCCCAATGTTCTTTGAGCGATGTAGCGAATAACGTATTCGGGCGTGTAATATACACCGCCCGCAAGCCGAACATCAGGTTTATCCTCAAGCTTTACTCGGCGATCCTCGTTGAGCGCCACGGTGTGGCCTAGGAATTTTTCGTATACACGACCTAGGACCTCGGCTGGCATCACTGAGAACTCGTATGGCGATTCCGGGTAGTAGAGGTTGCCCACAATCCGACGCAGAACGCCATCACTCAAGCTTAGTCGGCCTGATAGATCGTCAACACCATGGCGACGTCCGGATTCGGAGCGGAAATGAAAGAGTCCTGAGTTATAACGATCATCGGCTCGCTGGAAAAGCGAAAAGAGCCGTTGGTAAGCGGTAGTCTTCCCTTGCTTTCTAGTTATGGTTTCTCGTAGTTGTCCGTAAGGCTCTATGCCCCGATCTTCGGCAATCCGTAGGAAGACAATTCGATCAATGATGCGCTGCACCGATTCGTTGAGGGTGGCCAGTGTGAGCATCGGGTTGTTACGCGCCAAGTCCGTTGCTATGGCGAGGCGCCAAGCTTCAACATCCGCTAGAAAGGCGTTGTCAACGCCTGACGTTCCACGGCCCTTGGGTGCTGCAGCCGCATACTTGTCGAAGCTTCCTAAGAGGATGGCCTCGCGCGAAAATGTCTGTTCGATCCAAGACCAGTTTTCTAGGTACTCCTCGCAAGTGAGATAGCAAAGCCTTGCCTTCGAGGCGGAATCGCCCTCGTCCGGCTTGATGCGAGTGTCGTAGACCGCAAGCTCTTCGAAATCCGTCAGAATGGATAAATTCAGGCCCATGGAAAATCCATAGCGACGCAACTGGTATGCGGCCGTCATGGATACCTGGATTCTAACTTGCGGTCGCTTCGCCTCTACGAGGAACTTCGGAAGGCCGCCAATCCGAAAAGCGTAATCCGGCGCACGGGTCGAAAGCTCTATTCTTGTCGGAAGCTCCGTTACTACATCTTTATAGGCTTCCGCGTAACCCTTCGTGTTGCGAACATCCCATCCAAGCGCCTCGAATAGAGGATCGATAAATTCTCGCCTGACCTCATCCTCGCGATATCGGCCGCTTTTATAATCGTCTCTGTTGCGAAGGAATGTTTCAACTCGATCAGTGATAACGGCAGGAATGGTCATTACTTCCCCAAGCAGTCGACTGTCAGAGGATGCAGCCTAGGCGCTAACAACACTTGGCCTCAGCAGTTCTGGTCACTCGTGACGACCCACAGCTGAAGCATGTCAGAAGACTATGCCGGATTAGTTGGCCATAGAGTCACACCCAGACGTTGCGCGATGTCCGATCGGATGGGGTCCGTCATGTGTTGATAGCGCGCAGCCATCGCCGACTGTGACCATCCCATCATTCCCATCACGGCACGATCGGGGACGCCCAGCAGGAGAAGCACGGTCGCCGCGGTGTGGCGTGCGTCGTGAAGCCGGCCATCACGGACGCCGGCGTCTCGGAGGAGTCGCTTCCATTCCGTGTAGTCGGTGCGGGGGTTGATGGGTTCGCCCACCGGATTGGCGAATAGCCAGCCGCCTTCCTTCCAGAGAGAGCCAGCTGCCTCGCATTCGGCAGCTTGGCGGACCAGGTGCAACTCCAAGAGCCGAACGATCTCGTCCGGCAGACCGATGAGGCGACGACCGGCCCGTGACTTGGTTTCAGCCGTATCCGTTCGTAGCGAGATGCGCTCTGGGCAGTGGCCGGCC